>JBDTSN010000284.1:0-4301 GCA_039931145.1 Burkholderiales bacterium
GACACTCATGGTGCCTGCGCGTTCGGCCTGCCGGTGAGTGTCCAAAGCACCTGAACCATGAATCTTGCGAGTAGACTCTTCGAGCCCGATCTGCAGGCGGCGGGAATCCGCCGATTCGCTGCTCCGACGATGCAGGAAAGCTTGGCTTTCCTTACACAACTGTCATGCAGTTGGAGAGTGGAAATGTCCCTTGCATGAAAAGGCGCTTCTGATTCCGGTTGTCGTTTTGCTGGTATTTTCCTGGACGAGACCAAGTCGATCTTTAACGCGAAGACAAGCATGGAGGTGACTACGTGAGACAAGCTTACTTTTTGACCGGTACCGATTTGGAAGTCGGCAAATCGCTGGTCGCCGCCGGCTTTTTGTATACCGGATCCCAATCATGGGACCTCAAGGTCCTTGGCCTTAAGCCGGTCGTGGCGGGTCCTGGCAAGGACATCGACAGACTGATCGCAGCAAGCAACGTCGAGGCACCGCGTCACTACATCAATCCCTATCACTTCGACGAGCCGGTCGCACCCAATATCGCGGCCAAGGGCGTTGGAAAGGTGATCGACCTCGATCACATCAAATACTGTTTCGATGAAGTGCGCGGGCGGGCCGACTTGGTCATCGTCGAGGGAATCGGAGGGTTCTGTGCGCCGCTCAACGAGACACAGACGGGTGCCGACCTGGCCAAGTTGCTGGCGTTGCCGGTGATTGTGGTGGTCGGGCTGAAGCTGGGTTGTCTCAGCCACACATTGCTGACGATTGAAGCCATCAAGGCGCGGGATCTGCCCATTGCGGGATGGGTCGCTAACGAAATCGAACGCGACATGATGTGTGTTTCGGAAACCGTCACCACACTCAAGGATTTCCTGGATATCCCGCTGCTTGGCTACATTCGGCATCAGGACAATCCCGATGGCAAGAGCCTGGTCAAGCAACTGGCAATGCCCGAATAATCGGAAGGCGGAGCCCGCAGTCCCGGTTTCCTGAAGAACAACAATGTCATCAGCGGCGTCTGGTCCGCAGCCTTCGCGCTGCTGGTGGCGGCCGACCTGGTGCTGCGGTACCTGCCGGCCTCCCCACCCGCGTGGCGGTATTCATCACGCTCGGAGCCTTGTACGGTGCTTTCAAGTTCACAGGCCGGTATCCGGAGCATGTGGTCGCGCGCGCCAAGGGCTTGGCGTGACCCACGCTCGCAAACTGACGGGAAGAATGCCATGATGAAGTACATGGCGTCGTCAATAGCCGTGGCGCTTGCCGCGAGCTTGTTCGTGCCGGTCGCGAGCGCCGTCGAAATGTATCAGTGGGTGGACGAGACGGGCCTTACGCACATTTCCGACATCGTGCCGCAGAAATATAAGGCGCAGGCCACGCGGATTGATTCGACCCAGTTCAACGTAGCGCCGAACGATGTCCTCGACGCGCAACGACGGGCGGCGGCATTAAAGACCCAAGCCGACGAAGCGAAAGCGCGCCAGACAGAAGAACTCAAGCACGCGCAAGCTCGAGCGCCGACAGCCGCCGCGACAAGCAGTGCGCCCACGAAGATCGATCAAAGTTGTCCAGCGTTGTGGCGAGACTACCTGAAGAGCAACGCATGTTTTCAAGGGTACGCATCGGCGAACGGGTCATTGAGGCCCGGCGCGTACCAGGCCTGCGGCCCCAGTCTCGTGAGCCCGGCAAACAAGTGCGGATTTCTGCCGACGCCCGAGTAGCAAACCGCGATACCTTGCCAGCGCGGAGAACGACCTCGTGGTGGCGTCCACTGCATGGGGGCCGGTTCACTCCTTTCCCAGTGCGGCGCGCGCAAGAGCCGGTAGTGGAACTGTTGCGTCGAGAAGAACAAGGGCGCTTGTGCCAAGACTCAGCGCGAAACCGCAACGATCGATCATGCGCCAATCCCAGACCGACTGGGGGTCGCCTCGACTACGCTTCACCAGACGCTCGCGCCCTCATGACCCGAGGAGGTCGGCTGCCTGCGGCACCCGCATACTCTCGCAGGCCGACAAGCTCAACCAATGAGAACCCCGCGCTGGCGCCTGTTCCCGAAATACGCAACTCTGATCATTGCGTTGGTGGCCGTTGTCCTGGTCGCCAACGGCGGGATCAGCGTCTACTTTTCCTGGCGCGAGATCCAGACCAACCTGGTAGCGCTGCAGGAAGAGAAGGCGCAGGGCGCGGCGACACGCATCGAGCAGTACATCCTGAACATCCAGCACCAGCTCGGCTGGGCGGCATTCCCGCGCATGGATACTGCCGGCGATCCGGTGCAACAGCGTCGAATCGACTACCTCAAGTTGCTGCGTCAGGCGCCGGCTATCACCGAGTTGGTGTGGATCGGGGCTGACGGCCGCGAGCGACTGCGCGTGTCGAGGTTGGCGATGGACTCGGAGAGTTCCGGCACCGACCTGTCGAACGATCCGGCGTTTGTGGCCGTCAGGGCCGGCAAGAACTGGTTCGGCCCAGTGCACTTCCGCAAGGGCACCGAGCCGTACATGGCGATCGCGCAACCGGCCGGCGGCGACGGTGGCGTGACCGTCGCCGACGTGAACCTGAAGTTCGTCTGGGACGTGGTCTCGCGCATCAGGATCGGGGGCGCGGGCCTGGCTTACGTGGTCGACGATACCGGCACGCTCATCGCTCACCCCGACATCGGCCTGGTGCTCAGGAAGACCGACCTGCACGCATTGCCGCAAGTGGCCGCGCTCGACCATCCGGAGCTCGGTGAAGCCAGCCTGGCGCGCAACTTGGCTGGCCGCGAGGTGTTGACGGCGCATGCCGGGATTCCGGCGCTGAACTGGACCGTTTTCGTCGAGTCGCCGCGTGCCGAGGCCTTCGCACCGCTGTATGCCTCGATCCTGCGACTGGGCCTGCTGCTGGTGGCCGCGTTGGTGGTGGCGGCGCTGGCCAGCTTCCTGCTGGCGCGTACCCTGGTGCGGCCGATCCGGGCGCTGCAACAAGGTGCTGCGCGAATCGGCGCCGGCGAACTCGACCAGCGCATCGAGGTCCATTCCGGCGACGAACTCGAGGCGCTGGCCGAACAGTTCAACCAGATGGCGGCGGAGCTGAAGGCGTCGTATGCCGGGCTGGAGCGCAAGGTGGAGGAGCGTACTGCGGCGCTGACCCATGCACTCGAACAGCAAACGGCCACCGCCGAAGTGCTGCAGGTGATCAGCAACTCGGTGGCCGACCCGAAGCCGGTGTTCGACAAGATCCTGCGCAGCTGCCAGAAGTTCCTGGGCAGCAACGAACAGGGCCTCGCGCTCGTCAACGATGACGGTCAGGTCGTTCTCGGCGCGCACCACGGCCAGGCGCGAAGCAAGCTCGAAGCCATCTTCACCACGCCACGCACCCTCGGGCCGCTGGCCGACGCCGTACGCCAGCGCCAGGTGATCCACTTCGTCGACGTGCTGGCCGACGACGACGTGCCTCCGGGTGTCCGCGCGATCGCGCAGCGGCTGGGCATCGGCACCTATTCCCAGGTCTTCGCCCCGCTGACCTGGGAGGATCGGTTGGTGGGCGTGCTCTACGTCATGCGTCAGCCAGCCGACGGCTTTTCCGACAAGGAGATCGGCCTGCTCAAGACCTTCGCCGACCAGGCCGTCATCGCGATCGAGAACGCGCGCCTGTTCCACGAGATCGAGCACAAGAGCCTCCAGCTCGAGGTGGCCAACCAGCACAAATCCGAGTTCCTGGCCAACATGAGCCACGAGTTGCGCACGCCGCTGAACGCCATCATCGGCTTTTCGGAGGTGTTGACCGAGGAGATGTTCGGCGAAGTCAACGAGAAGCAGATGGAGTACCTCAAGGACATCCACTCCTCGGGTCAGCACCTGCTGACGCTGATCAACGACGTGCTCGACCTGTCGAAGATCGAGGCCGGCCACATGGAGCTCGAGCTGAGCAGCTTCGACCTCGGCCTGCTGCTGGACGATTCGACGATGCTGGTGCGCGAGCGCGCCGCCCGCCAAGGGCTGACGCTGACTCTGGAAGCCGGTGCAGGGCTCGAAGAAGTGGTGGCCGACGCGCGCAAGGTCAAGCAGGTGGTCGTGAACCTGCTGTCCAATGCCGTGAAGTTCACACCTGCCGGCGGCAGCGTCACGCTACGCGCACGCCGTGTCGACGACGGCGCCGAAGTCTCGGTCACCGACACCGGCGTCGGCATCGAAGCCGACGACCAGGCACTGGTCTTCGAGGAATTCCGCCAGGCGCGCGGTGGCTACCTGCGCAAGGCCGAGGGCACTGGCCTGGGCCTTGCGCTGGCGCGGCGCTTCATCGAACTGCACGGCGGGACGATCACTCTGCACAGCATG
>JBDTSN010000285.1:0-4292 GCA_039931145.1 Burkholderiales bacterium
GTCGTCGTCTGCGTCGTCGCGCGCGTAGGCAGCTTCGGGCACCGGCTCGGGCAGTTCATCCAGCGTCTTCAGCTCGGGCAGGCCAAACGCGCCATGCTGGCTGTCGGCCGCGGCGAATGCCGATGCAGCGAAGGCCGACGACACGGCCTCAAGTGGTGCTTCAACCCCACTCGGCTCAGTCGATTCGGGCGCGACATCGTGCGTCGCTTCGCGTGCCGCCTCGTGATCTGTTTCGGGCGCGGCTTCTGCTTCTGCTTGGGTTTCGGCTTCTGCTTCGGCTGCAATCTCCGGAATCGCGACCGGCAAATCGGCCTGGACTTCGTCATCGTCGCGCGTCGCCTGCTGCGATGCAGTCTCGAGGGCGAGCGCATCCGCCGCGGTGTCACCGCCTATGGCGCCGGCCCCATCCTCCGATTCACTGCGTGCCTGCGCCAGACGCTGCGCTGCCGCCTCACGCTCAGCGAGCCGCTCGAGCAGTCCCGGCTGCGGCGTCTTCAGGAACCCGGCGGCGAACTGATGCAGCAGCCGTCGGATATCCTCGGCAACGTCGACATAGAGCTGCGCTTCGTCAGCGTTGCCGTAGCCGACGCTGTGCGAGCGCTCGAGCGCATGCTCGAGGGCGCGCGACAGGTGCGACAGATCGGCAAAGCCTACCGTCGCCGAGCTGCCAGCGAGCGAATGCGCGAGCGCAACCGCGCCGTCGCCCACCGGCCGATGCAGCTCCATCGCCCATTCGGCAAGCTCAGTGCCCAGGCGGCGCGACAACTCGTCGGCCTCGTTCAGATAGATGTTGAAGAGCGGGATCGCGATTCGCAGGTCGCCGACCTGCTTGAACTGCTCGTCCTCGACGCGCGGCTCGGCATGCGCTCTCGCGCCGCCGACGGCCTCCGCATCGAACGCGGTGTCAAACGCGGTATCGAATCCCGTGTCCTGAAACGCGGATAGCCCGGGCTCGGCTTGCTCGACGACCTCGTCGAGCGGCCCGGCATCGATTTCGATCGGTTCGTCAGCCGGCACATCGGGTGGCAACGCCGGACTTGAAAGCCTGTCGTGCGGATAGGGCTGCGTCGCGAACACGTCGAAACCCGAGAATGCGGGCTCGGCAGGCGCCGCTTCGCCGAGCCTGGCGCTCGCCACACCGCCTTCATCGAACGCACCGAGGTCGAACTCGAAATTGAGCTCCTCGGCCTCGGCGACGGGTGGCACTTCGATCTGCTGCGTCGCATCGGCGGGTAGCGCATCGGGGGCGACGGTGTCACCGAAGTCGAGGGTGAAGGCGACGTCTTCCTCGATCCCGCGCTCCTCCTCGGGCGCCGCCGGCGCCTCCGCATGCAGCCCGTCGGCGAGCGCAGACGTGTCCGACCACTCCGGCGCCAGCGGCGGCAGGGCGACGCCTTCAGCTGGCGGCGAGCCGACGCCCATCAGCGCGTCCGCACGGCGCTGCATGGTCTCGACCCGGAAGCCTTCGAGCGGCAGGCCGCCCGCAATCGTGTCGACCCAGGCCCCGAGTTCTTCGAGTGCGGCGGCGGTGAAATCCAGCAGTGCGGGTTCGGCCGCGCGCTGCTCGGCGAGCACGGTGTTGTATTGCTGTTCGCAGATCCAGGCGGCGGCGCCGTAGTCGTGCAACCCGACCATGCGCGAGCTGCCCTTGAGCGTATGGAACGCGCGCCGCAGTATCGTCAGCCGCTCCAATTCGCCAGGCTCGGAGCGCAGTTCGGTCAATGCTTCCTGGGCACCGTCCAGCACCTCGCGCGCCTCTTCGAGGAACACCTCGCGCATCTCGTCGTCACCGGCGAGGTCGCCGCCGCCTGCATCGGGCGAGGCAACAGCCGGGAGTCGCGCAAGCGGTTCGAGACCGGCTGCGTCGGTCGAGGTGTGGACGAATTCGACGAGCGCCTCGGACAGACTTGCGCGTGCGGCGGAAATCGCCAGTTCGTCGCTCGCCGAATCGAGCGCCGCTTGCGCGGTGGCCACCGCGGCAACGAGTTCGAGCTGGTCGGCAACCTGCGCTTCGTGCGACAGTCGTTCCAGATCGCGGGTGACATCGATCAGCTCGACATCCGCACGCGCCGCGCTGAAGGCAAGCGTTTGCGCCTGCTCCAGCAGTCGCGGCGGCGCACCCGCGGTCGCCGGCACTGCCTTCTCGCTGGTCACGGCCGACGCCGTTTGCTGCCCCATCACCGAAACCAGCGTGCCGGACGCTGCATCGAAGCGGAACAGCGACTTGGCCATCTGCGGCTGGACGCTGAGCATGTCGATCAGAAAGCCGAGCGCTCCCAGGTTGCCGGCAAGCCGGTCGAAGGTGCCGGTGACCGAGGCGCGCTGCGGATCGACTTCAGTCTGCAGCAGCGCATCGATATCGTCGCGCATGCGCAGCGCGGCATGCGAGGCATGATCCAGGCCGAGCACCGACAGCACACCTCGCATCGCCTGCAGCTGCGCAGGTACCGGCGTCAGCACCTCGCGTTCGGCCGGGTTGCGGAAGTACCGGTCGATCAGCTTCTCGGATTCGGAGAGCGCGGCGCGCATCTCGTGTACCACGCTGCCGAGCGTCTGGCGCTCGGAGACGCGGCGATACAACTCCTCCATCCAGGCGTCGAGCGCCTTTGGCGCCTCGCCGGATCGCACCGCAGTGATCCGCTGTGCGAGCTTTGCGACCCGCTCGCGCTGTTCGAGGCCTTCGAATTCGCCGTCGTCGAGCGCGTCGCCGGCCGGGATCAGGCGGCGCAGCGAATCGCCGACCAGCGAAAACTGCTCGGTGAGACCCGCGAGGCGGTGCACGTCGCCGCCCGCAACCGCGCCCCAGGCGTCCTTCGCGCTCGTCACGCGCTTCTTCGCCTGTGCAATGAGGGCAGGATCGAAGCGGCCGAGGACGCTCACGTTGTAGTCTGCCGGCGGTTCCAGATCGAGATGGTAGGTCTGGCGTACTGCGGCAAGCCGGGGCGCCGTGCGACCGGCGCCGGGCGAGTCGGCCTGCGAGCAGAAGAACAAGAGATCCTGCGCGAGGCGATCCGACACTTCGTCGCTGCCGCCGTTCAGGATCCGAAACTGCGGCAGCAGGCGCGACGCCGCGCGTTTGCTGAAGACGTCGGGCTTGAGCAGGCCGTGCGCCTGAGCCTCGAACACGGCCGAGGCAAGCTTCCACAGCGTCGCTGCTTTCGGCTGCGAGGTTCCGGCGCCGAGCCCAGCGCAAACATGGCTCATGCGATCGAATGCGGCAGCCTGCTTCTCGCCGCCGCCGGCGCGCATCAGGCCGAGTAACTGTTGCTCGAGCAACTGCTCGCTGCGCGCGTCGGTCGCGAGCGGCTGAGCCGTCGGATCGTCAGGCAGCGTCACCCAGCGCCACTCACTGACCCACAGGTCGGACGGGTGCACGCGTTCGGCGCCAGCGAGCTCCTGCACCACGCGGTATTGCGGGAAGAGCGACAGGGCCGAGACGCGCTTGCCGGCGAGCAGGCGGCCGATGTAGTCGAGCAGCGCAAACGAGACGCGCTCGATCGCATCCACCGTCTGCGGGCCGACGCGCCGCGGTTTGGCGACGAGGCGCTGGACGACCGATTCGCTCGCGCGAAGCACGATCGCCGCAGCCGGTAAGCCGACGAGCTCGAGCGCGCCGACGCCCTGGTGAATCTGCTGGCGCGCGCTGCGCAGCACGGACGGATCGACGTCGTCGGTATCGGCGTCGAAGACGGTGTCCGAATCCTTCATGAAGCGGCGCAGCGCCTTGTGCGCAGCGTCGAGCGAGCGGCGTAACTCGTCGTGCACCCAGGCCAGGGCGCTCAGGTCGATCGGTTCGTGGCGGTCGCTGTCGGCGCGCGGGCTGTCCATCGTGAGCTTCTCGGGGCTGGGGTCGGGTTCCTGAACGCGGTGCGGCCTAGCTGATCTTGAAGCGCGCGACCGATTGGCTCAGCTCTTCGGCGGTCTTCGACAACTCGCGCACCATTTGCGCCGTCGAGCGCGTGCCCTCGCCGGTCTGCTCGGTGACGGCAAAAATGTGCTGGATGTTGGCGGCTACGACGTTTGCCGATTTCGCTTCCGACAGCGCCTGGTTCGAGATCTGTCCGATCAGTTCGGCAAGCTGGCGTGAGACGCGGTCGATCTCGCCGAGCGCCGTTCCTGCAGCGTCGGACAGCCGTGTGCCCTCGACCACGCCTTGCGTGCTGCGCTCCATCGCGCCGACTGCGTCCTGGGTGTCGGTCTGAATCGTCTTCACGAGCGCCGCGATCTGGCGCGTCGCGTCGCCCGAGCGTTCAGCCAGACGCTGCACTTCCTCGGCAACGACCGAGAAGCCG
>JBDTSN010000286.1:0-4281 GCA_039931145.1 Burkholderiales bacterium
CCCGAGTCGTTGCTGACGACGCCGCGCGCAGCGGCGATCAGCGCCATGGCGTCGATGAGTGAAGTCTGTCCGGCGAGCACTTCGCAAGCACCGACGGCGTGCTGCGCAATGTCGCGGCACAGCGCCGCCTCCTTCGCCGAGCCGAGCAGCAGCACCGGCAACGCGCTCTGCGCATGCAAGGTGCGGGCGAGCGACGCGTAGTGCGCTGCCGGCCAGCGTTTGGCCGGCCCGTACTCGGCGCCCGGCGCAAACACCCAGTAGCTGTCGGGCGCAGCGCCGGCACGTTCGGTAGCTGCGGCGATGCGCGCGGTGTCGAACTGCAACCGCGGCCGCTCATCGGCCGCCACATCCCCGCCCGCGAGCGCACTGTAGAACGCAACCATCGGCGGCCGGCCCGGCACATTGGCCAAGCGCCGGTTCAGCAGTGCGTAGCGCGATTCGCCGAGATAGCCGATGCGCAGCGGCGTGCGTGCCAGAAACGGCAGCAGCGCGGACTTGAACGAGTTCGGCAGCACGTAAGCGGCGTCGAACCGGCCGCGCAACTCGTGCGCGATCCGGCGCCGCGCCGACCAGTCGAGCCGGCCATGGGCGAAGGGCAGCTCGATCACCTCGCCCACCTGCGGCATCGCGCGATAGACCGGTGCGACCCAGGGCAGCGCGGCGACGGCGAGCGACTCACCGCGTGCCGCGAGCTGCGCCAGCAGCGGCTCGCTCATCACCGCGTCGCCGATCCACTGCGGCGCGATGACGAGGCTGCGCGTCATCGACAACTGCGATTCAATCGGGGTGCGATGTCTGCCCGTATGCCGTCAATGTGCGCCGACCACCTCGCCAGCCTTCAGGCGATAGCGCGTGCCGCAGTAGGGGCACTGCGCCTCGCCGGTCGTCCCGATGTCGAAGTAGACGCGCGGGTGGGCGTTCCACAACGTCATCTTTGGGTTCGGGCAGTAGATCGTGCCCGGTGTCGGCATGTCTTTGGCGGTCACTTCGACCACCGCGTTCGGTTTGCCGCTGCCTTCGCTCATCGCCATCACACCTTTGCCAGCCATTCGGCGTACTTCGGGTTGCGCCCGTTCACGATGTCGAAGAACGCGCTCTGGATCTTCTCGGTGATCGGGCCGCGCGAGCCGCTGCCGAGCTCGATGCGGTCAAGCTCGCGAATCGGCGTCACCTCGGCTGCGGTGCCGGTGAAGAAGGCCTCGTCGCAGATGTAGACCTCGTCGCGCGTGATGCGCTTCTCGACGAGCTTCAACCCAAGGTCTTCGCAGATTGCGAACACCGTGTTGCGCGTGATGCCATTCAAGGCGCCGGCCGACAGGTCGGGCGTGTAGACGACTCCGTTCTTGACGACGAACAGGTTCTCGCCCGCGCCCTCGCTGACGAAGCCCGACGCATCGAGCAGCATCGCCTCGTCATAGCCGTCATCGAGCGCCTCCATGTTGGCGAGGATCGAGTTCGTGTAGTTGGAAACCGCCTTCGCCTGCGTCATCGTGATGTTGACGTGGTGGCGCGTGTAGCTGCTGATCTTGACGCGTATGCCGCGCTTCATGCCCTCTTCGCCGAGGTAGGCGCCCCACGGCCAGGCGGCGATCATCAGGTGGATCTTGTTGCCCTTCGGACTGACGCCGAGCTTCTCGGAGCCAATCCATGTGAGTGGGCGCAAGTAGCACGATTCGAGCTTGTTGACGCGCACCACCTCGCGCTGCGCGCCCATCACCTGCTCGAGCGAGAACGGAATCTTCATGCGCAGGATCTTTGCGCTGTTGAAGAGCCGCTCGGTGTGATCGCGCAGGCGAAAGATCGCGGTGCCGCCTTGCGCGTTGTAGGCGCGTACGCCCTCGAACGCGCCGCAGCCGTAGTGCAGCGTATGGGTGAGGACATGGATCTTGGCGTCGCGCCATTCGACGAGCTCGCCGTCCATCCAGATCTTGCCGTCGCGGTCTTCCATGCCCATGAGTGGCTCCTTGAAGATAAGGGGTGATTTTAGGCGACGCGCCGCGCGTTGCAGCTGCGGTCAGCGCGCCTGCAAATGCGCGCGCAGCCAGGCCGCGAACGCGGCTTCGTCGAGTTCACCCGCGGCGACAGCGAGCATCGTCATCACGCAGTCCACGTCGCTCGCTGTCAGGCGCGAGCCATTCAGGGCGAGGAATAGCTCCACGGCGACGAACGCAGTGCGCTTGTTGCCATCGACGAACGGATGATTGCGCGCGATACCGAAGCCGTAGGAAGCAGCGAGCTCGGCGACATCCGGGCGCCCATAGGCGGCGACGTTTCGCGGCCGTGCGAGTGCGGACTCGAACAGATCGGAGCTTCGAACACCCGCCGCGCCGCCATGTTCTGCCAGCTGTGCATCGTGTACTGCGAGCAAGACTTTCGGGTCGACCCAGCGCCACGGCTCATTCGCGGCACTCACTTGGCAAGTTCGCGCAAGACAGCGCGGCGCTCCTTCATGATGCTGCGCGCCAACTCCATCTGCGCCTCGAAGTCCGGGTCATGCGGCGTGAGGCGAAAGCCGTCCGGAGATTCGGTGATGTGCACCGTGTCGCCCTTCGCCAGCTTCAGCCGCGCGAGCACTTCACGCGGCAGGATGAGGCCGAGCGAATTGCCGATCTGGGTGATCTTGAGGCTGTGCATGGAAAAATCCGACTTGTTATAACAAGCGTATTACAACACGGACGCCGCAGGCACGCCAGCTACGGCCGGCATCAGCCCAGCGGCCATACGACCGCGATCGCGGGCTCGATGCGCTCGACGGCGTGAATGCTCAGGCCCTCAATCGACTTCGACACGGCGGGGACCGAAAGACCACGCGGCCTGGCGCGCCGCGGATTCAAGTGGTCAACCCCCCGGTTCGGGGGGTTGTGCGACTGGCCCCTCGGCCTAGACTTCGGTCAGTCGCGACAGTCCGCACACGAAAAAGCGCTGTGCAGGTGTCGGACGCAAAGGGCCTCAATATTTTTTCGTATCTGAAGGAGATGGACATGATCAAGATCGCAGCTGGTTTGGGCGCCTCGATAGCTCTGGCGATGGTGGCCGGTACCGCTCAGGCAGCAGCCTGCACGGGAATAAACCTGGGCACCTCCTCAACGAGCGACTTCACCTTGGGCGGCGCGGACTCCAGCGCCTGCGTAATCTCCGGCGTCAATCCCGACATGGGTCCGAACGGCAACTCCAGTGGCTTCAGCCCTGACCCGTTCGGCACCGGCTGGGTGCTGCTGGCCAAGATGACGAGCGACAGTAGCCCGACCTTCCTCGACGGCGTGAGCTACGACTGGGGCATCACCTTCGACAACGACAACAAGAGCGGCGACTGGTCTTTCGGTGCCGACCAGTCGGTCAAGCTGGACCTCGTGATTGCGATGCACGCATCGAACCACTCCGGCGCCTTCCTGTTCGACGACCTGACTCTCACCGCCAACCAGACGCAGCAGGGTACGTGGGCGATCAAATGGGTGAACAACGGCGGGAACAACCCGGAGTACTCGAACTCCAGCCTTTGGGTGCGCGACGTGACGGCCGTTCCCGAGCCCGAGACCTACGCCCTGATGCTCGCCGGGCTCGCCGCACTCGGCTTCGTCGCCCGCCGGCGCAAGTCGGTCTGACGTTTCTGGCTGACAGCGATCAACCCCGCCACGGCGGGGTTTTTCACGTTCCAGCAGAGGTAGAGGCAGCACCAACCAGGTCGTGTACTTGGCGGTCAGTTCAGGAGGGCCGCAACGCGCATCGGCCGGACTTCGATCACAGACTGCGCACGACCTCGATCGCCTGCTCGATGCGCTCGACGGCGTGGATCGTCAGACCCTCGATCGCCCTCCGCGGTGCGTTCGCCTTTGGCACAACTGCGACCGAGAAGCCGAGCTTGGCAGCCTCCTTCAGCCGTTCCTGGCCGCGCGGGGCGGGGCGCACCTCGCCCGCGAGGCCGACTTCGCCGAAGGCAATGAAGCCGCGCGGCAGCGGCTTGCCGCGCAGGCTGCTCTGGATCGCGAGCAGCACCGCAAGGTCAGCCGCCGGCTCGCTGATACGCACGCCGCCGACGGCGTTGATGAACACGTCCTGATCCATGCAGGAGACGCCAGCATGGCGGTGCAGTACGGCGAGCAGCATCGCAAGCCGGTCGCGATCCAGGCCGACGCTCAAGCGCCGCGGGCTTGGGCCGCCGCTGTCGACAAGCGCCTGCACCTCGACGAGCATCGGCCGCGTGCCCTCGACCGTGACGAGCACGCACGAGCCCGGAACCGGCTCGGCATGGGTCGAAAGAAAAATCGCGCTCGGATTGCTGAC
>JBDTSN010000287.1:0-4278 GCA_039931145.1 Burkholderiales bacterium
CGGACGCACCGGCAAAGGCTGCCGCATCGACGTCTCGATGCTCGAGAGCATGGTCGAGTGGATGGGCTACCCGCTGTACTACGCGTACGACGGCGGGACCCCGCCGCCGCGCGCAGGCGCGGCGCACGCGACGATCTATCCCTACGGCCCGTTCGCGGCTGGTGACGGCAAGACTGTGATGCTCGGCCTGCAAAACGAACGCGAGTGGGGCGCGTTCTGCAAGCTCGTGCTGCGCCAACCCGAGCTGGCCGCCGACGAGCGCTTCGCATCGAACTCAAAACGGGTCGCCAACCGCCAAGCCTTGCGCGCGCTGATCGATGCGACCTTCGCGGCGCTGACGGCCGAGCAAGTGATCGAACGGCTCGACGCAGCGCAGATCGCGAATGCGCACATGAACGACATGCACGAGTGTGGCAGCACCCGCAACTGAAGGCGCGCGCACGCTTGACCGAGGTCGACACGCTGGCCGGGCCGATACCGGCGCTGCTGCCGCCGGGCGCGCCCGGCGCGTTCGCGCCGCGGATGGACGCCGTGCCCGCACTTGGCGAGCACAGTGAAAGCATCCTCGGCGAGCTCGGCTGGAGCAGCGCCGAAATTCAAGCCCTGCGCCGCGAAGGTGTGATCTGAAAGCGAGGAGGGCCGATCCAATGCCTGTCGAACCGACGCTGCTTGCGGCACTTGGCCAAGCGCGCACGCTGCTCTTCGTGCGGGGCACCCGCCCCGAGCGTTTCGACAAGGCGCTGTGCAGCGGCGCGGACGCCGTGGTGTTCGATCTGGAAGACGTGATGCCGCCGGCTTCCAAGGCGGCGGCGCGTGACGCGATCCGCGCGGCTTGGCGGGGCCTGCACTCGGCCGGAGTGCCGTGGGTGCTGCGAATCAATGCGCTGGACCAGCTCGCGGGCGAGGAGGATATGGCCAGGCTGGCGCCATACGCCCGGCACGCCGCGCCGCACCCTCGCCAGAGCACTTGGTCGGGGGCAACCATAGACGCTTGCACCCTGGCCGCGACGCTGCGGCTCGGTGCTGCACTTCCTCGAAGCACTGCAGTTTCCAGCCGGGCGTCGAACTGCAGATAGCCACCAGACGGCGCGCGGATAAGCCGTACCGGCTAACCTGTGCGCATTCACTTTCCCTCTCGACGATATCGCGGCGCGGGGGTTCGCTACAACGCTTCTTCGCCAATTCGCAGGCACTTCATGCGCATCACCGCTTCTATTGCCGCACTGATCCTCGGGCTGGCTTGGACCGGCGTGGCGCTGGCGCACGCGATGCCAGACCACTCGTCGCCGCCCGCCGATGCCACCTTGAGCACAGCACCGACGCAGGTCAAGGTGTGGTTCAACGGCCAAATCGAGCCGGTGTTCTCGACGCTGATCGTCAAGAATGCGGCCGGCAAACAAGTCAGTGTCGACAAGGGGAGCGTCGATTCCGACAATCACACGCTGCTCGAGACGTCGCTGCCAGCAGCGCTACCTGCGGGCAGGTACAAGGTGTACTGGAGCGTGGTCGCGCACGACGGCCACCACAGCGCCGGCGATTTCGCGTTCACGGTGAAATAGGGAGTCGCCACGCCCATCTCGATCGCCCTCAGCGCATTCGACGTATTTGCGCTGATCGCCGCGATCGGCATGCTGACGTGCCATCTCGCGGTGCTTCCGGCGCGGCGAGATGACGATCTGCGACGAAGTGTGCTGCGCGCAATTGGCGCCAATGCAGCGCTGCTGAGCGTTGCCGCTTTCAGCACTCTGCTGTCACGCACGCTGGAGCTCAATGGCGGCGCATGGTCCACGTTGTTCGCCGATATGGGTCTCGCACTGGACGTGACCCACTTCGGCCATGTCTGGCTGCGACGCATACCGGCATTGGTGCTGTTGTGGCTGGCATGGGGCTGGAGCATGCGCAAGCGCCATGCGCCGCTGGCCGGCTGGCTGATGCTGCTGGCGGTCGTGACGATCGCACTGACCCGCAGCCAGACGGGGCATCCCGCCGACCACGGCGATTGGGCGCTCGCAGTATGGATCGACTGGGCACACGTGCTGGCGGCCGGCGCCTGGGTCGGCAGCGTATTCGGCATGTCGCTGGTGGTCTTTCCGCGCCTGCTGCGCGCGGGCAGCGCCGCACTCGAACAGAGCGCGCAAATCTTCCAGCGCCTGTCCACTGTGTCGGGCATCGCGCTCGCGGTGCTGCTGGCCGCGGGGCTCTACAACGCGGTCAGCCAACTCGGCAGCTTCGCCGCGTTATGGACCACCCGTTACGGGGTCATCCTCGACATCAAGTTGGCGATCGTGCTGGTGATGATCCTGATCGGCGCGCACAACCGCTATATCAAGTTGCCGCGTCTGCTGCATGTGGCGGGCTTGCCGGTCATCGCATCGCCACGCGGTGGCGTGTCGCGCCGGCAGCGCACCGGTGCCTCGGCCGACGTCGTCCACGTCTGCGCCCGTGCGGTGCTGCTGGAAAGTTTGCTCGGCCTTGCCGTGATCGGTGTCACCGCGATGTTGCTGCACTCGATGCCACCGGCCGACATGCATGTCATGCACGGCGCCGACGCAGTCGCGCCAACCTACAGCGCCACCCCGTAGCAACCCCATGTGCTACGCGCTGCGCTGGGTCAGGACGCTGACCGGGTTTGCACGCCTCCTGATGAGCTGGCGCCCAACGCTTCACCGCCGACTGCGCCCCGTTACTTCAACTCGGAACGGTAATCGTGCACCTGCGTCGGTGTCATCCGCTGCTGACGTCGCTTGGCGACGGCATCGGGCGTGAGCGGCGCCTCTTGCGCCTGATTCCAGCCGCGGATGAAATTGACGACAGCGGCGATCTCGGCGTCCGAGAGATGCCCGAGCGTCGGCATGGCGTTGTTGTAACTGCGACCTTGAACCTCGATCGGCCCCGTCATGCCGTTCAACACAACCAGCACCGGTAAGGCCGCGTCCTTGGCCAGATCAGAGTTGCCGGCCAACGGCGGGAAGTAGCCGACCTGGCCATGACCTTCGGCGCCATGGCAACTGGCGCAGTTCTCGGCATAGACCCCGTGGCCATCAACCGCTGCGGTGCGCGTCGAGGTCACGGGCGAAGCTGGCGGCGGGTTCGGTCCCAGATAAGTGGTCAGGTACTGCAGCACTTGCTTCGTCTGTGCTTCGTCGATCTGCAGGCCGTAGTCGTGCATGCTGGTCAGTACCGAGTTCCATTGAGTCGGCAACAGGCCCTTGCCATCGACGATGTATTGCAGGTCGTGGCATGTCTGGCACTTCGAGTAGACCAGGTTGACGCCGGGGCCGTCGGGCAGGCGCAGATCAGCGCCATGCGCCGCACCTGCAACCACACTGCAAAGCGCGATGGCGGCGAGACGATGGCACCGCGGGCGTGTGACGTGTGTCATCGGGCCGTTGAAGTGGCGGCCGCAGGAAGCAGCGGCGATGGCGGCGAGGATGGTGGCGAGGCAAGTGCGGCGCCGCGCATCACGAAGTGTCCTGTCGCGTCAAGCGACCTGGAACGCCACGCGGTCGACACCGTGCCAGTTCCAGCCGCCGGGATTCCACGTGCTCAGCCCATCGAGCGGCTGCGAACGACCCCAGGCATCGATCGCGCGGACCCAGACCTCGTGCGAGCCGGAAGGCAATTGCACCTGCGTGTGCCAATGCTGCCAGCCGTAGGGGCCGTCGGATGAATCGATCTCGGTCGCGAGCCATGATTTGCCTTGGTCGAGCGAGACCCGGACATCGGTCACCGGCACGACGCCGTCATTCCAGGCAACGCCCTTCAGGTCGACGTTGCCGCCGTGGAGGGTCTCGCCGATGAGCGGTGCAAATACCACGCTCATGATCTCGAAGCCGTAGGTCGGGTCGCTGTTCTGCTGGGTCAGGTCCTGCGCTGTGAACTTGCCCGGCTCGACCGGCCGGCGCGGCATGCGATACGTCTTTTGCATCAACGCGCTCGGCGTTGCGCGATCCATCAGCAGCAGATCGGTCAGCCACTTGACGTTCATGTTGCCGTAGAAGCCGGGGATGATCAGCCGCACCGGGCCGCCGTGGATGATCGGGATCGGCTCGCCGTTCATGCGCAGCGCGAGGATCGCGTCGTCGAGTTGCGGCGCATCCATGAGCACGCTCTTGATCAGGTCAGCGCCACCCGGCACCGGCGGGACGTCCTTGCCGTTGGCGGTGAGGTACTTGACGCTCGCGTCCGGGCCCAGCTGCAGACTGGTGATCAGCGGCAGCAGGGGCACGCCTTCCCAGACCAGATTGCCCATGCCGCCATGCTTCCAGCCGGAGCCCG
>JBDTSN010000288.1:0-4256 GCA_039931145.1 Burkholderiales bacterium
CGGCTGCCTGATGGCCGGTGCCGGCGTGCCTGCACCCGCCGCGGAAGGCACGCTCGTCTACCTCAATGCCGGCGCTTCGCTCAACGTCGTGCTCGCCCGCGTGGCAGCGGCGGGCGGCCGCGTGACGACGCCCAGGATGCAACTGCCCGGCGATATGGGTTGCTTCGCGCACATTGCCGATACCGAAGGCAACCGCGTCGGTCTGCATGCGCCCGCGTAACATCGCCAGCAGGACTCGAAGCCATGCCCATGACGCCGCCGAAGAACTGGATCGCCGTGGCCAGCGCCGACCACGTTGCGATCGGCCGCGCGGCGGGCGTCATGCAGGTCGGCCACGGCAAGCGCGCGCCGCTCGCCCGCGTGCGGCCGGGGGATCGGGTCCTGTATTACTCGCCGACGCAGCAGTTCGGCCAGCGCGACGCCTTGCAGTCGTTCACCGCGATCGGCGTGGTGCGTGATGGCGAGGCGTACAGCGTCGGCATGGGCGGCGGCTTCGTGCCGTGGCGGCGCGATGTCGAGTACTTCGACGCGCACCCGGCGGCCATTCGCCCGCTGCTCGATGCACTCGCCTTCGTGCAGCCGCGCGCCAACTGGGGCGCGAAGTTTCGCTACGGCTTATTCGCCGTTGGCGATGAGGATCTGCTCGTCATCGGGCGCGCCATGGGCGCCGATACGCGCAATCTCGGCGTCAGCGGTTGATTGCCGATGCGCCGTGCCGACCGCCTGTTCCAACTCGTGCAACTCGTGCGCGGGCGGCGACTGTCTACGGCCGAGTTCATCGCGCGCCGGCTCGAAGTCTCGGTGCGAACGGTCTACCGCGACATTGCCGATCTGCAACGCCAGGGCGTGCCGATCGAGGGCGAGGCGGGCGTCGGCTACCGCGTGCGCGCCGGCTTCGACCTGCCACCGCTGATGTTCACGCGCGATGAAGCGCAGGCGCTGGTGGCGGCGGTACGCATCGCGCAGCCGCGCCTCGACGCCGCGCTCGCTGCGCGGGCAGAGACGGCGCTGTCAAAGATCCTCGCGGTGCTGCCCGCTGCGGCACGTGCCGCAGCCGAGAGCCTGGCCGTCTACGCGCCCGACGTCGGGATCGACCCCGCGACGCGGCAGCGGCTCGAGCAACTGCGCCTGGCCGCCGAGTCGCGCCGCTTCGTGAGGCTGTACTATCTCGACCTGAAGGACGTGCGCAGCGAGCGCCTGGTGCGCCCGCTCGGCAGCCTCTACTGGGGTGCGGTCTGGACGCTCGCCGCGTGGTGCGAGACGCGGCAGGGCTTTCGCAGCTTTCGCGTCGACCGCATTCAAGGCCTCGCCGTGCAGAATGAATGCTTCCGCGATGAAGCCGGCAAGACGCTGGCTGACTTGTTCCGCCACGTGCAGAAGAACCCACCCCCCAAGACATCCCGATGATCCAGCTCCACTACTTTCCCGGCAACGCCAGCCTGATCCCGCACCTGCTGCTCGAAGAGCTCGGCGTGCCCTTCGAGCTCAAGCTCGTCGATCGCGCAAACCATGCGCACAAGGGGCCTGAATACCTGAAGATGAATCCGAACGGGCTGATCCCGGTGCTCGTCGATGGTGATCTGGTGCTCTACGAGGCGGCGGCGATCTGCCTGCACTTGCTGGATGCGCATCCGCAATCGGGCCTCGCACCGGCGCCCGGGACGCATGCACGCGCTCACTTCACGAAGTGGCTGATCTGGCTCACGAACACATTGCAGGCGACGCTGATCGTCTACTTCTATCCCGAGCGCTGGGCCGACGATGAATCGGCGATTGCGCAGGTCAAGGCGCATGCCGAAGCGAAAATTGGCGCGATGCTCGACCAACTCGACGCCGAACTGGCGTGCGGCGACCCGTGGTTGGGCGGCGCCGAATTCAGCCCGATCGATCTCTACGCGATGGTGTTGTGCCGCTGGACGCGCGGTTTCGGGCGCCCCGCACGCAGCCTCCCGCATCTCGGGCCGTGGCTTGAGCGCGTGCTCGCGCGGCCGGCGGTTCAGCGCGCGTTCGCCACAGAGGGTCTCGCCGCGCCGCTCGTCTAGCGGCGCGGCGCGTGCTGAAACCCGGCTACCGCCTACGTGCGCCAGGCAGCTTCTCGAGCCGCACCGCGATGCGCTGCCCGAGATCGACGATGCGGGCGCGCAGCGCGGCTTGTTCCGCTTCGCCCTTCGCCGCACCGAGTTGCTCGCGCAACGCTGCGACCTGCTTGAACATCTCGACCTCGGCCGGCACGTACCCGCTGTCCTTCAGGATCTTGTAGCCGAGGCGAAGCTCTTCAGGTGTTTCGAAATAGCCGTCGCCGAAGTCGAGCGGCTTGCCGTAGCACTTCGCCTGCGCGAGTTCGCCGTTCAATTGCGACTCACGCAGTCGCAGCGCGATGTGCTCGTCGAGTGTGGGCATGGTGGGAACCTCCGATGCGCGGCTGGCGACATTGTCCCGCCAACGCGCGCAGCTGTCAGGCGCTGCACCGGCGTGTCATCGTCGCTACGATGCGAGCCTGCCCGTTCTTGCCGAGAATCGCCATGCCCCTGCCGCTGCGCCTGACCGTCAACCGAAAGTCGATCGAAATCGACGTCGAGCCGCAGACCCTGCTCGTCGATCTGCTGCGCGGCCCGCTCGCGCTGACCGGCACCCACATCGGCTGCGACACCGCGCAGTGCGGCGCGTGCACCGTGCTGATCGATGGGCGCACGGTGAAGAGTTGCAGCCTGCTCGCGTTGCAGGCACAGGGCGCCAACATCACGACCGTCGAAGGCCTGTCGCGCGACGACGGCGCGCTGCACCCGGTGCAGGACGCCTTCATCGCCTGCCACGGCCTGCAATGCGGCTTCTGCACGCCGGGGATGATGATGTCGGCGGTCGGCCTATTGGCCGACAACCCGCAGCCGAGCGAAGCTGAGATCACCGACGCGCTCGAAGGCAACCTGTGCCGATGCACCGGCTACGTCAACATCGTCGCCGCCGTGCAGCAGGTGGCTGCCGCGCTTGCGCCGAACGGAGGCAAGGCATGAACGCCCCGCTCGAAGTCGGCCGCTTCGGCAGCGGCAAGACGGTGCGCCGCATCGAGGACCCTGCCCTCGTCACCGGCCGCGGCCAGTTCACGGATGACCTGACGCGCAGCGGGCAGACGCACCTCGTCTTCCTGCGCTCGCCCTACGCGCATGCACGGCTGCTCGCAGTCAATGTGACCGCCGCGCGCGCCCTGCCCGGCGTGCTCGCCGTCTACACCGGCGCCGATCTGGTCGCCGCCGGCGTGAAGCCGATCAGCGTCCAGCTGCCCTTCCCGCGCCCGGACGGAACGCCCGGCGCGACCGCCGCTCGCCACGTGCTCGCCGTCGACCGCGTACGCTACGTCGGCGAAGCGGTCGCCGCCGTCGTCGCCGAAAGCCGCGAGGTGGCGCAGAACGCGGTCGAGGCGATCGTCGCCGATTACGAGGACCTGCCCGCCGTCGTCGACGCCTTCAGTGCGATGGCGCCCGGCGCGCCGGTGCTCTGCGACGCGGCGCCCGACAACATCGCAGCCGAGATGCGCCACGGCGACGCCGCGGCGACGGATGCTGCCTTTGCGCGTGCGGCGCACATCGTCGCGCTCGATCTCGTCAACCAGCGCCTTGCGCCGAGCTCGATGGAGCCGCGCGTCGTGCTCGCCGAGATCGATGCCGGCCGCATCATCGTCACGCTGTCGAGCCAGATGCCGACTGCCGTGCGCGACGGCATCGCCGCCGCGCTGCCCGGCCTCACGCCCGAGCAGGTGCGCGTGCGCGTTTTCGATGTCGGCGGCGGCTTCGGCATGAAGACCGGCCTCTATCCGGAAGAAGTCGTCGTCGCCCACGCCGCGCGCAGCCTGCAGCGGCCCGTCAAGTGGTGCGCCCAGCGGCTCGAGGAGTTCACCGCCTCGGTGCACGGCCGCGACCAGGTCGGCCACGCAGAACTGGCGCTCGACGCCAACGGCAAGGCGCTCGCGCTGCGCCTGCGCTCGTTCGCCAACGTCGGCGCGTACGCAACCGTCACCGGCGTCGCGATCCCGTTGCTGGTCGGCCCCTGGGTCACGACCAGCCTCTACGAGATCCCGACCATCTCGCTGCACCTGACGGCGGTGATGACGAACTGCACGCCGAGCGGCGCCTATCGCGGCGCGGGCCGGCCCGAGGCGATCTACACCGTCGAGCGGCTGATGGACGCCGCCGCGCGCGAGATCGGCCTCGACCCGGCCGAACTGCGCCGCCGCAACATGATCCGCCCCGAGCAGATGCCCT
>JBDTSN010000289.1:0-4252 GCA_039931145.1 Burkholderiales bacterium
CGCTGACGCAGGACTACGACCTCGTCGTGCTCGACGTCATGCTGCCCGGGCTCGATGGCTGGCAGGTGCTGCGCGACATTCGCGCTGCGGGCCATCACATGCCGGTGCTGTTTCTGACGGCCCGCGATCAGGTCGAGGATCGCGTCAAGGGCCTGGAGTCGGGCGCCGATGACTATCTGCTGAAGCCCTTCGCGTTCGCCGAACTGCTGGCGCGCGTGCGCACGTTGTTGCGTCGTGGCAAGGCGGTCGAAGCCGAGCGCCTGCACGCCGCCGACATGGACCTCGATTTGATGCGCCGGCGCGTGACACGCGGCGGGCGCCGCATAGATCTCACCGCGAAGGAATTCGCCTTGCTCGAACTTCTGCTGCGGCGCCAGGGCGAGGTGCTGCCACGCTCGCTGATCGCCTCGCAGGTCTGGGACATGAATTTCGACAGCGACACGAACGTGATCGAGGTCGCCGTGCGCCGCTTGCGCGCGAAGATTGACGACGGCTTCGAGCTGAAGCTGATCCGCACCGTGCGCGGCATGGGCTATGTGCTCGATGCCCCGGATCAGTCGTGATGCGCACGCGTTCGATCACGCTGCAGCTGACGCTTCTCTTCGCTGGCGCGTCGGCCGTGGTGCTGATCGCGATCGGCGTACTCGTCAGCGAACTCGTCGAGGGGCACCTGGCGCAACAAGATCTGACCGAACTCTCGGGCAAGCTTGAGCTTGTGCGCCATCGCCTGGAGCGGGTGCGTGCGCCGGACGAGCTGAACGATGCGGCAACCAGCTTGGCCGACGCGCTCGTTGGTCATCATGATCTCGCAGCGCGCCTTGTTGGGCCAGATGGCGGCGGACTGCTCACCTCCGGACGCGCGGCCTTTCCTCAGGCTCTGCTCGCAGAGGCGCGAGCCGATGCACCGATCCGCCCATGGGTGTGGCGTCACGATGACCGCAGCTACCGCGGCATCGCCGCTGCCGTGGACACCGGCATCTCCGGCTCGCCACCAGCCGTGGTCGCTCTGGCGCTCGACATTGGGCATCACCTCGATTTCATGGCCGCGTTTCGCAAGAGCCTGGCGCTCGCCATTGCAAGCGGCATCGCACTGATCGCGTTATTCGGTTGGGCCGCGGCGCGCCGCGGGCTCGCGCCGATGCGTGCGATGGCGCGCGCGACGCAGGAGATCTCGGCGAGCCGCCTCAGCGAACGACTGCCGCTCGCCGCAGTGCCCGACGAGCTCGTGCATCTGGCGACTGCCCTGAACGACATGCTCGCGCGGCTCGAGGCATCGTTCCAGCGCCTGTCGGATTTCTCGTCTGACCTGGCGCATGAGTTGCGCACACCGATCAGCAACCTGATGACGCAGACCGAAGTGGCCGTGTCCAAGGCCCGCTCGGCGGACGAGTATCGCGAGGTGCTGTACTCCAACCTCGAGGAGTACGAGCGGCTCGCACGCATGATCACTGACATGCTGTTTCTCGCCCAGGCCGACCATGGCTTGATGGTGCCGCGGCGCGAGCAGGTGGAGCTTGCTGTCGAGGTGCAGGCGTTGTTCGCGTTCTACGATGCCTATGCCGACGAGCGCGGCGTCGGGCTCGTCCTCGACGGACAGGGTGCCGTCGAGGGCGACCGCCTGATGATCCGTCGCGCCCTCGGCAATCTGCTGTCCAACGCGATCCACCACACGGCGCGCGGCGGCACGATACAAGTGCGCGTCACGACCCGGCCCTCTGGCGAAACCGAGGTCTGTGTCGAGAACCCCGGCGACGCGATCCCGACCGAACATCTGCAGCGCGTCTTCGAGCGCTTCCATCGTGTCGACCCGTCGCGCCAGAAATCAAGCGACGGCGTCGGGCTCGGCCTGGCGATCACGAAGTCCATCGTCCAGGCACACGGTGCAACCATCCGAGTGACATGTGTCGACGGATGGACGCGATTCGAGATCAAGTTTCCTCCGCGCGCATCTGGCGGAGTTGGAGTGGAGTTCGCGCTAGCGCCCGATTCCGACGGCGTGAGTGCCGAAGTGCAAAGCCATGAAGATCGTGCGGTAGCGCGTCAGTCCTGACGCGATCAATGCGATCCGCGCGCGAGAGCCGAGCAGACAAACCGCAGCGTTCGCGCGGGCAGTCGCCAGGAGCCATTTCCAGTTGAACTTGCTGTCGAACGGCCCGGCGCACTTGACCTTGCCACTATGGCAAGGTGTAACGTGAACTTATGCGGTCCCCTCGCGCCAATGCAACCCGATGCTCGCCCGAGCAACTTGATCGCCTGCTCGCTGAGGCGATGACCTGCGCGCGGCGGCTTGGTTCGAGGAATGTGACCGAGGCTGTTCTGTGTGCAATCGAGATCCACGCGACCGAGACCGCCAAGTGTGCAGCGCTCGATGCGGCCTACCTCCAATGTGTTGGTTGTGGTCCGCCGCTTCGATCAAGGCGGAGCCATCGTCGCACCTCAGGTCCTGCACGCCGTGGGTTCCCGCGGCGATCTCGCGCGCGAAACGTGGGCTTGGCCTAGTTTGACTACGTACCGTATTCGTCGGCAACAGTCATGGCCGAATTGGGGAAGTCCTGAACTCGGAATGACCGCACATCAGGTGCCAAGCGAACGCTTCGCGCTTTCGTTCATTTGCGGCGTGGAACTTCCATGCGGCCCTCGGAACGAAATAGCGTGCTGATCCAGCGTCATGTGCGCCGATTCATTGCCCGCGTGTTGGTCGGCATGATGGTGCTCGCCCAGATGACTGTGGCGGCCTACGCCTGCCCCGGCGCGCAGGGGAAGTCGATGAACGTCGGGCGTTCTGCCACAGATGTCGGCATAGCCAGCACGACGATGAACGGGATGGCGGGTGGCTACACCGGTCACCGTGCGATAGATCCCGCAATGGCAAACGTGTGCGCCGCGCATTGCCAGTCGGGGCAGCAAAATGCAGATGGCAGGCCAGAGCCGCACGTGCCCGTGGCCCTGCCGGTGGCGCTCTACCCTCAGGCTTCGGTGACCATTGCAGCCAAGAGCCTGTGCGTATCGGCGCCCCCCGATGATCCGCCGCAGATGGCGGATCCCCCGCACGCAATCCTGCACTGCTGCTTCCGAATTTGACCTGACGTACCGTCGGCTGCTGACCGTCCGCTGGGCGGCACGGAATTCGGCGCCGGTGCATTTGCGCTTGCACGGTGCGGGTGTGGAAGTGGTCAAGACGTACGACATGTGCGCGGAGCTGCCAATCACCAGTGACGAGGCGCCCTCTCCCATTTTTGAACTCTCCCAATCACAAGGAGTCGATTCATGCAATGCAACCTGAAATCGATGTTGTCCCTGACCGCGGCAATCCTGGCCGTCATGGCCACCGCTTACGGCGTGTTCCCGCAGTCGCAGACCCTCATCCTGGCGAACGTGCCGATCCTGCTGGCATTGATCTGCCCCGTGACGATGATCGCCATGATGTTGGCGATGCGTGCCCACGGCGCGAACGCGCCAAAGACGCCGCCGACGGTCGAGACACAGATTTCGGCGCAGCGACGTCCACGGTCGTGAGCGAAGCGTAGGACGGACGTGCGTCGACAAACGTCAATTCGTCCTGCGGCACCATGCCGAAGTGATGCGGCACGTTTGGCAGATCGCATGCTGGGGCCGTTGATCGCCGTGCCTGCGATCGCAACGGCTGAAACGCAGCGCGGCGCGGCAGCGGCTCGCCAATGCATGGCCTGCCATTCGTTCGCGCCCGGTCGCCACAAGACGGGACCCAGCTTGGCCAGCGCCAGGGGTCGTCGCGTCGGAACCGCAATGGGATTCACGCGCGATTCGGAAGCCTTGAAGGGCTCAAGCGTCGCCTGGGGCGCCGAGACGCTCGACGCCTGGTTGCGCAATCCAGCGGCGTTGATTCCGGGCAATTCGATGCCGTTTCGCGGTGTGCAAGATGCCGCCGCGCGCGCCGAGCGGCCGGCCTATCTGCAGGCCGTGTCCGATGGCCGCGTGAAGGCGCCAGACCAAGCGCCGCCAGACCTCGAACGTACGTCGGCTTCGAGCAGGGTGAACTCGATTCGCTACTGCGGCGACGCCAGCCGCGTGGCAACCGCGGACGGTAGTGCGCGTATTCGGTGGGAGTTCAACCTGCGCTTCAAGACTGACAGCAACGCAAACTGCCTCGAAGCGGGCGAGACGGTGCCTGTCGGCAACGGCATGCGGGGCAGCCGGGCGGCGGTCGTCTTCTCACGGCCGGACGAGATTTCCGCGTTCCTCCGAAAGCAATGCCCGTGAACTCGAAGTCGCC
>JBDTSN010000290.1:0-4242 GCA_039931145.1 Burkholderiales bacterium
GCGTCGTCAACCAAGGGACGATGCAGGCGAAGAACGGCGGCACGCTGCTCATCGCAGTCAACGGGTCGGGTGTTTCGAACAGCGGTGTGCTGCTCGCCGACGTGGGCAGCACGGTCGCCTTCAGCGGCGCCACCATCACCGGCGGCGCGCTCAACAGCAACGGCAGTGGGCGCTTTGCGGCGACGAGCAGCGGCAGCAACTTCCTGCGCGGCGTCACGCTTAACGGCCAGTTGGACATGGCAGGCGCCTACAGCGTCGAGCGCGCCCTGGACGGCATGGTGCTCAACGGCACGGTGAACATCGGCAACGCGAGCATCTTCGCGCCGCAGGGCGACAACACGATCAGTGGCAGCGGCAGCATCGTCTTCGCCGACAACAACGGCTACAACCGGTTGAACGTCGAGGCCGGCAACTTGGTGCTCGGTAGCGGCATCACGGTGCGTGGTGATACCGGCGTCATCGGCAACCAGGTTTGGGCAGGCGGCGCGGCGACGCTCACCAACAATGGCGTCATCAACGCCGACGCCGGCGGCACGATCACCGTCGCGGTCAACGGCGTGACAACCAACAACGGCTTGATGCGCGCGCAAAACGGCACGCTCACCGTGAACAGCCCGCTCGTCAACAACGGCACGCTGCGGGCGGATGCAGCGGGCGTCGTCAACCTGCCGACCAACTTCGCCAACGACGGTCTGATGACGGGCGTCGGCAGCTTCGCACTTACCGGCACGCTCACCAACAACGGCCACGTCACCCCCGGTACGCCGGGCGGCGAGCCGGGGGCGCTGACGCTGAACGGAAAATATGCGCAGGGCGCGACCGGTTCGTTCGACGTCGGCCTCGACGGCCTGAACTTCGGCAGCCTGGCGGTGAGCGGCAGCGCCAGCCTGGACGGCACGATCGGCGTAATTTGCCAAGGTGCGTGCGACTACGCGGCGGGCACAAGCTGGATCGTGATGATGACCGGCGGCTCCAATCTCGTGACCGGCACCTTTGATGGGCCGGTGGCGATGACCGGCTTCTCGTCCGGCGCGTTCACGGTCAACTATTTGCCCAACGAGGTGGTCCTGTACGTGACGACAGCCACTGTCGGTGCGGTGCCGGAGCCGGCGACCTTTGCGTTGTTGCTTGCCGGGTTGGCCGCGGTGGGCTTTGCCTCGAAGCGCAGGCGCCCGGCCTGAGCGGCGTCGCGATCTGACCCGCGCCGCCGCGTTGCAAGTCGGCGCAGCGTTGGCGATCGTGCATTGGGAACGGGGGCTGCAGGTTCTCCTGCTCGATGTGCGTTCCGCGGTGACGACGCGGAGATTCGGGCGCCGATAGACTTGGCGTCATGAATGCTCCCGCCACCCTCACGAAACTGAAAGTTGACTTCGTCTCCGACGTCGTCTGCCCCTGGTGCGCGATCGGCCTCGCTTCGCTCGAGACGGCGCTCTCAAGCGTCAGCGGCGAGATTGACGCCGAGCTGCACTTTCAGCCCTTCGAGCTGAACCCGCAGATGCCGCCCGAGGGCGAGGACATCACCGAGCACCTGTCGCGCAAGTACGGTATCGACGCGACGCAGATCGATCGCAACCGCGAGGCGATCCGCCAGCGCGGGGCGGAAGTCGGCTTTCGTTTCGGGCCACGCGAGCGCACCTACAACACGTTCGATGCGCACCGACTGCTGCACTGGGCCGGGCTTGAAGGGCGGCAGCATGAGCTCAAGCGCGTACTGCTCGTCGCGTATCACTCGGATGCGCGCAACCCGAGCGACCACGAGGTACTCACCGTCTGTGCCGCGCAGGCGGGGCTGGACTCCGGGCGTGCGCGCGAAGTGCTCGCGTCTGGTGCCTACTCCGATGAAGTGCGCGCCAACGAACAGCGCTGGCTCACGCTCGGTGTCAACTCGGTGCCGGCGGTGATCATCAACGACCGGCACCTGATCTCGGGTGGCCAGCCGCCGGAGGTGTTCGAGCAGGCGCTGCGCCAGATCGCCGCGCAGGGTTGAGCGGCGGGAAAGCCCTCACCCCAACCCTCTCCCAGAAGGAGAGGTGGAACACGGGTACGAGCGAGTGGGAGTCGATATCAGGCGTCGATCCGCGCCGGGTCCCAGGCGTGGACGGTCTGGCGCTGTTCGCCGAGCTTCTCGATCCACAGGTGCATCACGTCGCCGGGCTTGAGGAACACGGGTTTCGGCTTGACGCCGACGCCGACGCCGGGCGGCGTGCCGGTCGTGATCAGGTCACCCGGGTTGAGCGTCATATAGCAGCTCAAGTGGGCGACTATTTGCGCGACGGAAAATATCATCGTGCCCGTGTGGCCCTTCTGGTAACGGTGGCCGTTCACTTCCAGCCACATCGAGAGGCTTTGCGGGTCGCCCACTTCGTCGGCGGTGACGAGCCAGGGGCCGACCGGGCCGAAGGTGTCGCAGCCCTTGCCCTTGTCCCACTGGCCGCCGCGCTCGAGCTGGTACTCTCGCTCCGAGACGTCGTTGACGATGCAGTAGCCGGCGACGTGCTTCAGCGCGTCGGCTTCGGACACGTAGCGCGCCTTGGTGCCGATGACGACGCCGAGTTCGACCTCCCAGTCGCCCTTCACAGAGCCTTGCGGCAGCACGACGTCGTGGTTGCAGCCGACGGCGCAATCGATCGCTTTCGTGAACACGACCGGTTCTTTCGGGATCGGCTGGCCCGCCTCGGCGGCGTGGTCGGCGTAGTTGAGGCCGATTCCGATGAACTTGCCCATGCCGCTCCACGGCACGCCAAGCGTGCCTTGCGGCACGATCGGCAGCGCGTTCAGGTCGAGTGCGCGCAGCGCGGCGAGGCCGGCGGGCGACAGTGTCCCGGGCGTGAAGTCGGCGATCAATCCACCGAGGTCGCGCACCTGGCCCTTGACGTCGAGCAGGCCGGGGCGTTCGTGGCCCTTGGGGCCGTGGCGAAGCAGTTTCATGTTCTGGGTTTCCCTTCGTTAGACAAGCACCGTGGTGCGCGGTGGATCGTGTTTGCCCGATCCACAGTCCCAGCGCGCGGCGCCCGGTTTGATCTGTGTGCAAGGCGATAGAGTGGCCGCGTGGCCTCCGGTCGTACATCGGCTTGCCGGCGATAGCCGGGCAGCCGGGAGCAACGGTGTCGAGACGAGGACTGTATTCGCCCGCGCACTCGCGACCAGGCCGCGGTGGCCGATCTCAACGCACGCCCTGGGGGAATAAGGCCGCGCCCTACAATCGCGCCCTGCCCGAGGAGCGTTGCGACAGGGCCGGATGCCGGATGGTTTTAGGCATTTGGTGCTTGCCAGGCTCGGGCACGGTGGCCGCGGTAGTACCGCGATCCACCCGTCAACGGCGCTCACCCGACCTGCGAGGTCGCGGTGAGAACCCCGCGGCTGCGATGCCTTCGCAAAGCCCGCCGCCATGAACGCTCCCGCCTTAGCCACCACTGGTCTCACTGCCGCCGTCCCGCCGCTCAAGCTCTCGGGCCTCGAGCCGGTGTCGATCGGTGAAGGCTCGCTCTTCGTCAACATCGGCGAGCGCACCAACATCACCGGCTCGAAGGCCTTCGCGCGGATGATCCTCGGCGGTGATTTCGAGGCGGCGCTTGCCGTCGCCCGCCAGCAGGTTGAAAACGGCGCCCAGGTCATCGACATCAACATGGACGAGGGGATGCTCGACAGCCAGGCGGCAATGGTGCGCTTCCTGCATCTCGTCGCAGGCGAGCCGGAGATCGCGCGCGTGCCGATCATGATCGACAGTTCGAAGTGGAGTGTGATCGAGGCCGGCCTGAAGTGCATCCAGGGCAAGGGCATCGTCAATTCGATCTCGATGAAGGAGGGCGAAGAAGCCTTCAGACACCAGGCAAAGCTCGTGCGCCGCTACGGCGCGGCTGCCGTCGTGATGGCCTTCGATGAGCAGGGCCAGGCCGACACTTTCGAGCGCAAGACGCAGATCTGCGAGCGCGCCTACCGCATCCTTGTTGACGAAGTCGGCTTCGCACCCGAAGACATCATCTTCGACCCCAACATCTTCGCGATCGCGACCGGCATTGAAGAACACAACAACTACGCGGTCGATTTCATCAATGCGACGCGCTGGATCAAGCAGCACCTGCCGGGCGCAAAGGTGAGTGGCGGCGTCAGCAACGTGAGCTTCAGCTTCCGCGGCAACGATCCGGTGCGCGAGGCGATCCACACCGTGTTCCTCTATCACGCGATCAAGGCCGGGATGGACATGGGCATCGTCAACGCCGGCATGGTCGGCGTCTACGACGA
>JBDTSN010000291.1:0-4237 GCA_039931145.1 Burkholderiales bacterium
TGCCGCACCCGGTGAACGGCTGCTCGATCACGATGGACTATGCGCGGCTGGACTTCCACATGACGGAGCCGCTCGACAAGGAGGCGCTGAATGCCGGCCTCGCGCGGCTGGTGGCCGAGGCGCACCCGGTCTCGCACCACTGGATCAGCGAATCCGAGCTCGACGCCAGCCCTGGCCTCGTGCGCAGCATGGCCGTGCAACCGCCGCGCGGCCAGGGACGCGTGCGCATTCTCGAGATTGATGGTGTGGACCTGCAGCCTTGCGGCGGCACGCATGTCGCAAATACCGCCGACATCGGCCGCGTCGTCGTCACGAAGATCGAGAAGAAGGCGGCAACCACGCGCCGCGTGGTGCTCGGCCTCCTCGATTGAGTCAGCGCACGCGGCCTGGCGGCGGTACGCCCTCGCGTCGGTACACCACCACTTAGTCAAGCTCGAGCTTGTTGCCTGCGCGTGCGCGAAAGACCACTTCAACACTGTCAGCATCGGGAATCAGACCGAGCGCTAGGAGTCGGTCGGGCTTTCACGCCTACCGCGATGGAGTGGAGGCCGGGACAATCGTGACAACGCTGACCCAACCGCCAACCCCATGAGCCGCTTCATTGCCGTCGATCGAGACACTGCCTAGTCACCGTCGCGCAGGCGCCGATCATCTGGCCATGTGTCATAGGTGTCCTCCCTGCCGCTGGTTACGTTGAAAAAAAAGCGCAGGAGTTGCGCTGTCACCGGGTTGTCCATCATGCTTTGGCGCATGCCGATCTTCCAACGCCTCACCGGCCCCAGTCGCGATCCCGATCTCACGTTTTTCCATCGCGCGCTGCGTGCGGCGATCGTTTTGCCGCCGCTGCTCTGGTTCGGGCTCCATGTACTGCACGATCCGCAGTTCGCGCTGGTCGCCGCGTTCGGCTCGTTTGCCGCATTGGGAATGGCGGATTTCATGGGTCCGCGGCGCTCGCGGCTGCTCGCGCACCTCGTGCTCGCGGTCGGCGGCGCTGTGGTGCTTGTCATCGGCACACTCTTGTCGAACACGCTGTGGCCCGCGGTCATCGCGATGCTCGTGATCGGCGTCGCAGCGCAGTTCATGACAGCGTTCGGCGGCCAGTTTGCGCTCGGCAACAACGCGGGCGCCCTCGCATTCGTCGTCGCGGTCATGGTGCCCGCGCCCGACGGCGCGATCGGCTCGCGCGTCGCGGGGTGGTTCACGGCCATGGCGTGCTCCGCGCTGATCGCGACGCTTCTGTGGCCACGTCACGAGCGGCGAGATCTCTACGTGCGGGTCGCGGATGCATGCCGCGCACTCGCCGCCACTGCGCGTGCCGTGGTCGACAACGACGACGTCAAGGCGTCGCTCGCGAATGCGAATGACGCCGTCCACAAGGTGCGCGACGTCCAGCGCGCGCTGGGGTTCAGGCAGATCGGGCCGCCGGGGCACCAGCGTGCGCTTCTAGGCATCGTCGACGCACTCGGCCAGGCGCTGCGCTTTGCCGGCGCGCTTGCGAGCGCACGCGCGCTCACGCCGTCGGATCGCGATCTCGCGCGCGGCGTGGCGGCGACGCTCGACGCCATCGCGGACGTCATGGGAGTATCCGCATCAGGACAGACTCACCATCGCGCACCCGAGATCGAGGCGCTGGTCAAGGCTCGACACGAGCACCGGGCGCTGCTTGACACCTCGGCCGCGCAGGCGCTCGCATCGCACCTGCCCGCAGCCGAAGTCGTCGCGGTGTTCACGGCGGTCTTTCCGGTTCGCGTGCTGTCATTCGTCACGCTCGCGATGGCGATCGATGCACTCGTCATCACCGGCCATCCGTTTCGCGTCGACGACGATTTCGTCGTCCTCGAACCGACGCAGGCGTCGAGCGCGCTCAACCATGCAGCGGCCACGTTGCTGCCGCACCTGTCGCCGAACTCGGTCTTCCTGCACAACAGCCTGCGCGCCGGCATCGCATTCGCGCTGGCGGTGCTCGTGGCGAAGTTCGCCGATATCGAGCATGCCTTCTGGGTCGTCCTCGCGACGTTGAGCATCCTTCGCTCGAACGTGGCGACCACCGGCGCGACCGTCATCAGCGCGCTCATCGGCACGCTCGCGGGATTCGCGCTTGCCACGGTGACGATCCTGCTGCTCGGCCCGCATCCGGTGTTGCTGTGGCTCACGCTGCCTTTTGCGGTCTTTCTCTCGGGCTATGCGCCGTACGCAATTTCCTTCGGCGCGGGCCAGGCGATGTTCGCGCTGCTCGTCGTCGAGCTTTTCAATCTCATGGTGCCGCAAGGCTGGGTTGTCGGTGCGGAGCGCTTGGAGGCGGTTGCCGTGGGCGCGGTCGTGGCGCTCGCCGCCTCGCTCATCATGTGGCCCAAAGGGGCGGCAGCCGCGCTACGCGAGGAAGTTGCGGCGAACGTGCGCGCGGGGCGCGATCTCGTGCAGGCAGCGTTCTCGATGCTTCTTGGCAACGACCACACGGGGGTCGAGTCTGTGCGGGCCGACGCATTCGCGGCGCGCCGTCGCGCGGACGAAGCGCTGGCCACGTACATCGGAGAGCGCGGCACCAAGCGAGTCTCGATCGACGTGTGGGGATGGCTCGCACGTGTCCCCATCGTGATGCGCGGTGCCGCCGACGCGGTGATCTCGCTGCGCCGCTCGGGACATCAGGCGGGCGACATGGACGATGCCACGCGCTTGCTCGAGGCGGCGCTGGTATCCGTCTGCGCGTCGTTCGGCGAGCTCGCCGATCGTCTGGAAGGATTGCAGGTCGCAGCTGACGAGCCGCTGCGCGCGGCGATCGCCGACCTGGACATGGCGGGCGGCGGAGGGCAGCAGAGGGCGGCGATAGCGGCCGCTATCGTGGCGTACGTGGAGTCGCATCGGGACGCTCCAGAGCTCATCCCGCGCGTGAAGGCACTGGCCTGGGGACTGGGCTGGTTGAGCTACCTTGCGACCATCCGTGTGACGTCGGATCCACCGCTCGCGCAAGTAGTGAGCAGTACGCAGGCGCCGTGGTGGCGCTGAGCAGCTACTTCGTGACCGCCCGGAAGTTGCTCACCTCGACGGCGCTCTCGGCCAGGCCTTCGACTTCCCGGCACTTGCGGTAAGTCGCAACATGCGGTGACCGACGGTGCGCATCGAGCTCACGTCGCCGATATTCGTGGCTCCGTTCCTAGGGTTCCCACCCCGGTAGCTGGGAACGCTACGCCGGTCTGGCCGAGTGGAACTTCATGGTCAGAGTGAGGGGACGGGCGAATTGGCAGCCGACAGCGGCAAGGCACTCGAGCCTCGAAGCCCGAACGATGCCGCTGGCTAAGGGCGCGGATCTCGAGTCACGCTTGTCCCTCGCCGCGATGGGCGTCAAGCCGCTTTCGCGCGGTCAACATCGCCTGCTCCGCGGCGAGGGCCAGGTCCAGCTTCGTCTCGGCTTGCGCTGGATCGGCGTTGACCGCCGAGAATCGCTTCTCGATCTCGTCGCGCAACCTGGCGTGCAAGCGCGGCGCTCGGTAGAGCGTGGCCCAAAGGTGCAGTGCGTCGCCTTGGCGCTCGTCGTGGCGCGACAGCCAGTCGCCGTACAGCGCCAGCGCTTCGGCGCGGTTGGGCGACGCAGATCTCCGGACCCTACACAGTGCTGGTCGATCTCGATGCCTTTGTCTCGCCAGCGGCCGCCTTGGCGAAGGCCCTCAAGGACCATGAGTTGGCCGCAGACCATCAGGGCGTCGCTCACTTTGTTCGCGGTGGCACGCCGGAGCGGGCGGCTGCGGTTGCCGAAGGCCTGAGTGGCAGACACGTCACCAACGTGTTCCTCATTGGTGGCGCCGACATTCCCGGAAGCACAGAGTGAAGGTCCTTCGTGGGACCGCTTTCATGCGGCTTCGCAGGCTTGGCGCCGCGCGGTGGGACAGCGCGGATCAGCCCCGGCCAGAACAAGGCAACCGCCTTCCTATGAGCGTCGCTAAAGTGTGTTGCACGTGGCCTAACCGGCTGTGCAGCGCGCCGTCGGTGCGCCATCTCGGCAAGTTGACTGTGCGCAGGCGCGTCAATGATTTGAGTCCGCGTTCACAAGTCGCACGTTCTGCACGTGCACGAACGACAGACAAAGGGGCGTTTGCTTCGTACCAGAGAACGGTACTTGGGTCGAACGGCAACTTCCTGGCAAGGTGATCTCGAAGGCGACCGCGGCGGCTGAGTACGCGGACCAACTGATGCCTCGACACCCCACGATGCCCTACGGCGTTGATTGGCCTCACCTTTAACC
>JBDTSN010000292.1:0-4235 GCA_039931145.1 Burkholderiales bacterium
GCCCGCGGCGAGTTGCAAGGTCAGCTCATCCGGCTTCATGCAATCGAAGCGCGCCACTTCGCCGTCCTGGTTCACCGGCTTCACGCCCACGGGCATCACGGCCTCGAAGACGCCGATGTGCTCGACCATGTAGCCCTCGAGTACCGGCCGGCGGACGGTGATGCGGTCGGCCTTCGCGAGCAACCGTAGGTCGGATACGCGCAGGCCCGCCTCTTCCCAGGTCTCGCGTTCCAGCGCAAGGGCAGCGCCCTCGTCCGCCGCGACGAGGCCGCCGACGAGCGTGTCCCACTGGCCGGGGTCGGTCGCCTTGTCGAGTGCGCGCTGCTGCACCCAGACATCGCCCTGCGGCGTGACGCCGATCAGGTGCACGGCGAAGGTCGCGATGCCGAGCGGTCGTACGGCGGCGCGCTCGATCACTGCATGACGCATCGATGATTCGTCGGTCACAGCGAGTAGTTCGTTGCGCCACTTGCCGCACAAGCCCTGCGCCGAGAGCCAGTGTGCGATGCGCGACAACGCAGCATCGGGCGCGCCGATGACGTGCTCGGCCTGCGCGCGCGCTTCGAGCGGCATCCCCGCCGCACGCATCGCGTCGGCCAACGCCGGTTCGATCGAACCGACCGGAGCGGTGGCGCCTTCAAGAAACAACGACCGACGCGACGCCCGAGGCGGCTGCGACGCGCGCAATTCCAGTTCCATCCACCAGTCCGGTTTGCGAGTTGTCATGATCGATCCAGCGCGGCGCATGGACGACTATAAAGAGCAATACGCGCCGGTCTCGACCCGCGGCACGGGGCCGATTGTCCGCTGCACGTCAATCCGGCGGTCGCATCCGGCATTTCCCTGAGACCACCCGCCGGGCATACGCGCAGCCGCAAGCTCGGCATAAACTGTAAGACTGCGTACCGCGCCGCCCGTAGCCCCGGGCGGCGACCCAACCAAGGAAGTTCACGCAATGAAAGCCGTCCGCTGCCATGCCTGGGGCCCGCCCGAATCGCTGGTCGTCGAAGAACTGCCAGCCCTGCATCCGCAGGCCGGCGAAGTGCTGATCGAGGTCGATGCGGCGTCGGTGAACTTTCCCGACGTGCTGATCATTCAGGGCAAGTACCAGATGAAACCCGAGTTGCCCTTCACCCCCGGCACCGAGATCGCCGGAACGGTGAGCGCGCTCGGCGAAGGCGTGACGAACGTGAAGGTCGGCGACAAGGTGATCGCCTTCGTCGGCCTCGGCGGCTTTGCCGAGCAGGCTGTTTCGCAGGCGGGCCGGCTGATCCCGATTCCGCCGGGCATTGATGCGGAAGTTGCAGCGTCGTTCACGATGGCTTATGGCACTTCGCACCATGCGGTCGTCGATCGCGGCCAGTTGAAGGCGGGGGAGACGATGCTCGTGCTTGGCGCGGCGGGCGGCGTCGGCCTCGCGGCGGTCGAGATCGGCAAGGTGGTCGGCGCGCGCGTCATCGCTGCCGCGTCGAGCGATGAAAAGCTCGCCGTCTGCAAGGCACATGGCGCCGATGTGCTGATCAACTACTCGACGCAGGACCTGCGCGCCGCGCTGAAGGAAGCGACCGACGGCAAGGGGCCGAACGTGATCTACGACCCGGTCGGCGGCAGTTACACCGAGCCGGCGCTGCGCTCGATCGCGCGCCGCGGGCGCTACCTCGTGATCGGCTTCGCGAACGGCGAAATTCCGAAGATTCCACTGAACCTGCCGCTGCTGAAGGAAGCCTCCCTCGTCGGCGTGTTCTGGGGCGAATTCGCGCGCCGCGAACCGAAGGCGAATATGGCGGCGATGGCGGAACTGATCGGCTGGATGCGCGAGGGCAAGTTGAAGCCGCTGATCTCCGGCCGCTACCCGCTGTCGCAGGTGCCGCAGGCGCTCAATGCGCTCGCGTCGCGCAGCGCGACGGGCAAGCTCGTCATCGTGCCTTCGTTGCCAGACTGAGCGCGACAAGGCAACACCCCGCGGTAAGAATCACGCCCGCCGTTCGACCGAGGTGTGATTCGAGATGACGATACCGACCTACAGCCTCAAGCAGCGCGCGTGGATCTTTGTCCAGCGCTTCTGGCAGCCGACCTCCGCGTGCATGGGCTGCATGCCCGGCAGCTTCGGCAACATCATGAGCGCGGCGCACTGGAGCCTGGCGCTGCAGACCGGCGTCGTCACCGGCGTTCTCGCGCTGTTCCTGAGCTTCACGCCGGTCGGCCGCCTGTACGGCAATCGTTGGGGCAACGCGTTGCTCGTCGGCCTGCTGACCGCGTTTGCCGACGCCTGGTCGCATCCGAATCACTTCGGCTTCAGACATGCCGAGGCGCTGTTGACCGGCCTCGTGTCGGCGCTTCTGGTGCTCGCCGGATCGTTCTTGTTCGAGGATCGCGCAAGACGCATTCGGACCGTGTGGGTGCGGCTCGTCAAACCCCACTGAGCACCCGAAACCGCGTTGGCGCGCAGGATGCGCGTGTGCAGCTCAGACGATCCGGTGCACGTCGCCGTTCGTCGGCGTTGCGACTTCGTGGAACAGGTCGGCGAGGTATTCGCCGAGTTCATCCTCGGTGACGAAATCGGGGATGACGAAATCCGCTGCACGCCGCTTGCCGTCGGCGCCGAGTTCGAATGCCGCCCAGCCCGCACCCTGGCGCACGACGGCGATCAACTGCGTGTAGACGCTGAATCGAAGTTCGCCCATAGCCATGACCGGTAGAAGGCGTGGTGGCGCCTCATGCCGGCCAGTGGCGCGCGAAGACCGGCGCAAGCGCCGGGTGCGCATCGACGCGCTCGATCAGCGCGTGCAATGCCGGCCGCATGCGATGCAGGTGCGCGCGGGCGCCGGACCAGTGCGACACGACCGCCGCATGCACATCGAGCGCGCCCGGCGCCACGCCGCCGAAGAACGGCTGCGGCGCACCAAAGGTGTCGGCGAAAATATCCCAGTAGTGGTGCAATCGCGCGCGTGCGCCGCTGCGCAGATTCTCGGTTGCCGCGTCGCTCGCGTCACTGCACCAGCGCTCGGGATAGTCGATCACGCCGATCGCCGCGTAGCAGTTGGCGGCGATGAAGACGAGGCCGCGGATCGCCTGCGCGCGCGCCGCGGCGTCGAACGGCAAGAGCTTCGATGCCGGATGCGTGAGGCCGAGATGAATCAGGATTGCCGCGCTTTCGCTGAGCACGCTGCCATCGTCGAGCACAAGCGTCGGGATCTGCTGCAAGCGGTTTGCCTGGCGCAGTTCGGCGAGCGCCGAATCGGCTTCCCAGGTCGCCGCCGTGATGACGCGGTAGTCGGCACCGCAGAGCACGAGCGCGGCCTCGATCGCCGCCGACCCGGAACCGTTGGCGCCGTAGAGCGTCATCATGTCAGCATCACCCGGCCGCCCGAAGGTGCTGACGCTCCCAAGGACCACGCAGTGGCCCCTGCGGTGCCATGGGGGCGCGAACGCAGTGAGCTTGGGGTCGTTTCATTTCAGCACTGCTCCCAGGGCAGGCCTTCGAAGCGCCAACCGCCTTCGGTGCCGCGGTGACGGCTGTCGTCGAGGTCACCTTCGAAGCCGTTCAACACGTTGTAGACCGCGGCGAAGCCCTTCTTCTCGAGCGCAATGCCGGCGTCCACCGATCGGTTGCCGCTGCGGCAGATGAGCACGATCGGGCGCTTCGCGTGGTTGGTTCCAGCCAGCCGCGTGACCTGGCCGGCGAAGTGCGGATTGATCTCCCAGTCGGGCCCATCGTTCCAGGCGACGTTGAGCGCGCCGAGCGGATGGCCGACGAACAGATACTCCATCTCGCTGCGGCAGTCGATGAACAAGGCGTCCGCATGTTCGTGCAGGAAAGCCTGCGTTTCGCTCGGGGTCAGGTGTTTCATGGGCAGGTCTGATTCGTCAGGGCGGATCAGTATAGAAGGCCGCATGTTTTCGCATCCGAGGCTGACAAAGCCGGGTCAACTCGTTCGTGCACGACCCTCCGAGGCAAACCGCTGTCACGCCTGCAATCGGGCCGCAGCATACGGCAAGCCTCGGCGCGTGGAACGATGGTACGTGTCCGCCCCCCGCGTTTGCCTCGGTTAGCATCCCGCCTGCATGAACCTCCCCTACGAACTGCAGATCGGCTGGCGCTACACGCGCTCGGGGCGCAGCGGGCGGCGCAACGGATTCATCTCGTTCATCTCCGGGGTCTCGATGCTCGGCATCGCGCTCGGCGTCGCGGCGCTGATCATCGTGCTGTCGGTGATGAACGGCTTCCAGAAGGA
>JBDTSN010000293.1:0-4221 GCA_039931145.1 Burkholderiales bacterium
GCCTTGTTCTCGAAGATGGCGATCAGGTTGGTCAGCCGCTCCACCATCTCCTTGCCGGTGCCGAGCTTGGTGGCGTCGTTGAAGTCCGGCAGGTCAGACAGCTTGTTCGCGTTGCCCAGCGGGCCGATGATCTTCTTGTTGATCTGGTCGCCAATGTCGGGCGTGCCTTTCAGCGCCACCATGTCGGCAAAGCTGGCGCCGGGCGGGATGGTGATCGGAGCGTAGGGCACACCGGCGTATTTGTCGCTGACGTACTTGATGAAGAGCAGCACCAGGACGTAGTCCTTGTACTGGCTGGCATCCATGCCGCCGCGCAGTTCGTCGCAGGATTGCCATAGGGAGCTGTAAAGCTCGGATTTTTTCAGGGCCATGGAGTTTGATTGGTACGGTGCACGGTCGATGCTAACGGGCCTGCATAGGGTTCCCCATTGACATCGCGCGCACCGCATCAGAATCGACACATGACCCAGCATCCGCGCCTCGATCTTCGCCCCGGCGTCACCGAACCGGTGGTCCTGATGATTTCGCGTCGAGAGGTCGAGGCCGGCGACATCACGTCGGTCCTGTCACGCCTGAAGGTCTTTCTGGCGATCCGGGAGGACGCTTGGCTGTACCGAGGCCAGATGACCTTGGTCGTGGACGGCTACAACGACGATCCACGCGAGTTGGTGGACATCCCTGAGGTTCGAACCATCTTGCGCCAGTTCGAAACTGCGTGGCCGTACTGGGCCTACTTCTTCAACCAGGTCGATGACAGCATCAAGTTGCTGCTCTCGTGCGTTGCTGGCAGTCGGTTCCCGGGCCGAGGCACAGTCGAGATGGACGCCGACCTGGTTGCTGCGGCACTGGGCCGCGGCTTCGCGGGCATGAACATGGTCTTCGATCGCTTCGGGTTTGCGGAAGACGAACTGGAGAAGATGAGCAACGGCCTGGTCGAGGTGCTGCAGCAGGCCGGCATGGCCTAGAGGGCAGCCAGGCCCGCATCAGCGTACCGCCGCTTCGAATTCTCTCGGATCGGATGTGGCTCGAACGATGTCCGCGCGAGGGGCCAGGAAGGTCATAGTCGCCACAAGATCACTCGTCCGATAGACGCCGAGCGTTAGGTCCGGTGTCCCGACGCTCGGCGGCAATGCCTCGTCCCACCCGTCTTCGGCACGGGGCCAAGCGGCGATGGCATGGCTCGCATCTCGCAGCGTGTAGACGACCCAGGCTGAGCCATCGCGAAGTCGATATAGGATGAATCCGGATCCCACCTTTTGGTCAGGCGCCCAGTCATAGCTTTGTGGAAGGGCTTCCGGGCGTTTCAGGCCATCGAAACTTGCTTCCGGCTCACGGTTGACCGACGGATGTACTTCGTCCGGTGGCCGTTGCTGAAGGCGGCCTGCAATGCCGGCCCACTTGCGACCAGCCTCCGCGGCTTGATGTTGGCGAGCACGCTCAACTTGCTCGTCGTCTTGCGTGGCCTGTGCGCGCAGACGCGCTCGCGCGGCTTCGGCAATATGCAGGCTGTCCGGATGGTGCCGCCAGATGAACTGACCGTGATGCCTCAGGTGCTGCTCCGCATACAAACGCTCTCGGAGGTCAGACACGACAGGCAATGGGGACCAGAACAGGACGCTGGCCTTCGCGTCCGCGCCTGGTGGATAGCCGTGCGACGGTTGATCACCGATCTCTACGAAGATCTCCAGCTCGTCGCCTGTTTCGAGGTTGGCCCGGCCGACGGGAGCGGACTTGGGTGGACGCTCGAGCCACTCCACCGCACCGACAATGCGGGCCTTCCACGCAACCTCTTCAGTCAGCTCCCTCAGCGACGAACGAACCTGCACGCGTTCGCGGTACTGCGGGAACTCCAGTGCCGGCTGGGCGCGCAGGTACTCAACAGCAAGGCGGCGCAGCATATTGATCGCGCCGGCTTCGCACTCCGGCCGCTCCTGGCCGCCCTCGTGGGCAAAATGCCATTCCTTTTCGTTGCCCTGCTTTGCCACGAGCGGGCTACCGCACTCGGGGCAACGACACCCACACGCCGCGCCGCGCTCCACCTCACCGATGAAGCGCATCGCGCCATCACCACCCAAGCCGGCGAACAGTCTGATCATGGCTTCACGATGCTACCAACGCAGCGCGAGCTATGCACCTCAAGCTGGGGCCGCAAGCTGGATACCTGAGGAAGCGGCCGGTTTCGCTCGAAGCATGACAGCCCGCCGCCGATAATCTCGCCATGAAAAATCTTCGCCCAGACACCATGGGCATGCTGCAGCGAATCGAGACCCTCAGCGGGCGGCCGGTCGAGTTCAAGCCCGACAGCAGCCTCACGCTGCGCGCGACTCTTCAGCTGGCTCGGAACGGCGCGCCGACGCATGTGCTGCGCTACCGCCCTGCGAACGAGCCGCTGGACTACTGGGTGGCCTACCAGGCCGGCTACCTGCTGCGACTCATGGAGCTTCCACCCGACCAGCGATTCGACTTCGCCGCTACGGGCGCAGCCGACGAGCAGGTGCAAGAACTGCTGGCAACCGGCCAGCCGATGACCGACACCGACAACGCCACGCTGCCCGAGTTCGCCCAAATGACGGCGCACTGGGCCCTGCTGAACCTGCGGTCCTACGCGATCGGCATGCGCATCGATCAGTGGCTCGCGGAGGTCTACCCGGCGCTGCGTGAATCCCAGGCCGCCGGAATGGATGCGTTGCAGCAGGAGAACCTGCAGCTCCTATCCAAGCGGATGGGCAACCTGTCGATACCCGTGCCCCTGTTGGGCCCGCTCGCTGCTTATGCACTGTTCGCTGATCGGCTTCTTGGAAAATCGGTCTACGCGATACCCTATCGTGCCGCCGGAGTGCTCGACCTGGGCGCCGAGTTGCTGGCCATCAACGATGCGATGCCGCCCGATACCAAGCACGACCGCGAACTCGTCGATGCGTGGGCAGCTGCGACCGGCATGACCGGCTGGTTTGCCTGGACCCCCTACAAGCCCTGAGGCCGCATGGCGACCGAATTCAAGATTCCGCTCCACCGTTTCGACACCAACCTCTTGCCTGCTGCTGCGCGCCAGGTGGGCTCCGAGGCATTCAAGACAGCGGTAATGATGCACTTCGCGGCCGAGTACGGCGCGCAAGGCCAGACGGCGATGGTCACCGTTGATGACCAGGACATCACGGTGATGGCCTTCCCGGCCGAAGCGTCGGCACTCGACTTCGTGATGCCGATGCTCAAGGCCGGCAAGATTGCCGAGGCGGTGCCCTACCTGGAAAGCCTGACCAAGTCAGCACCAGCCAACGCCGCTGTGCTCTACAACCTGGGCATCTCGTACAGCGAACTCGGCCAGTACGACGAGGCCATCATTCGGCTCAAGCGTGCCGTGCAGCTGGACCCGAGTCATGCCCATGCGTGGGTCGGCATTGGCAATGCATACCACCGCATGCACAAGCCCGAGCTGGCGCTCGAAGCTTTCGAGAAGGCTGTGGAAGCGGACCCCAACGACGGCTACACGCGACGCAACCTGGGCGGCGTGCTCGTCGGGTTCAAGCGCATCGACGACGCCGTGATGCATCTGCGCCGGGCGCTTGAACTTCTGCCCGACGACCCACAGGCCATCTTTGGCTTGGCCACCGCGCTGGAGCAGGCCGGCACCGACGCCACCGATGAAGAGGCCGACGCGCTGTACCTGCGCTTCATCGATGAGCACCCGGATTCGCCGATGGTCGGGCAAGCCGAGAAGGCACGCACCGCCTTCGCACACAAGCGCCTCAAGTCGAGCGCAGTGGGCGGATTTCGGCCGGACGTGATGATGTATGTTGCTGGCGCATTGCAGACCTTCAAGAAACTGGGCGCACAGAAGCGTCAGATGATCGCACTGGAGATCGCGATGCTCGGGCGCAGCGGCCTGGACATCAACGACCCGGACGACAAGTACACGTTGAAGGCGCTGCCAGGCAAGTTCTCGGGCCTGCACCTGCTGGCGATCATGTACACGGCGTTTCGGCAGATCGACCCGACGATGGACACCGGCGCGGATTTCAGCGCCGAGTACCAGGCGGCGCTGGAGATGCAGCAGAAGTAGTGCCCGGCACTCTGTCGACAGACTGGCTGGAGTCTAACCACGCGAGCAAGCGGCGATGACCAAATCCACCGCGCAGTTGAAGGCTGCAGTTCGAGATTATCTGAAGACCGGAGACCACGACCCGGCATTCCGTGGCTGGCCGGGGTTGAATTTTCTCGACG
>JBDTSN010000294.1:0-4219 GCA_039931145.1 Burkholderiales bacterium
CCACCGACACGCGGATTTTCAATCCGCTGCTCTACCAACTGAGCTACCAGGCCGAAGGCCGCGATTATAGCGACGCGCTCCGCTTGTCCCATCTGGCCGGCCCTCGCTTGATTGCCGTTCGCGCAATGCGGAGGCAGCACGAGGCGCGACGCTCAACCCCGCTTGTTGCGAGTCAGATCGACGCCGAGCTGCTTGAGCTTGCGATAGAGGTGGGTGCGCTCCAGGCCGGTCTTCTCGGCGACGCGCGTCATGCTGCCGTTCTCGCGCGCGAGGTGGAATTCGAAGTAGCTCTTCTCGAACGCATCGCGCGCTTCGCGCAACGGGCGGTCGAGCGCGAAGCTTTGTTCGGGCAGGGGCCCGAGCGGCAGCGGTGCGAAGTGGGGTGCGGCGATGACGTTGCCGATGCCTTGGGCGTCGCCCGCGTTGAGGGGTTCAAGGCGCACTGCACTGCGCGCATCCGGTGCTCGCGGCGCGGGCTTGGCCAGGCCCTGCTCGACGGCGCGCAGCAACTTTTGCAGCGTGATCGGCTTCTCCAGGAATGCCATCGCGCCGAACTTCGTCGCCTCGACCGCGGTGTCGATCGTGCCGTGGCCCGACATCATGATGACCGGCATCGTCAGCTGCGCCGATGCGCCCCATTCCTTGAGCAGCGTGATGCCGTCCACATCGGGCATCCAGATGTCGAGCAGCACCAGATCCGGCCGCTGGCGCAGGCGGCAGGCGCGTGCCTGCGCCGCATCTTCGGCGAGCTCGACGGTATGCCCTTCGTCGGTCAGGATCTCGGAGAGCAGCGCCCGGATGCCGAGCTCGTCGTCGACGACAAGTACGTTGGCCATGAAATTGGGCTCAGGCTTCGCCAGGCGGGAGGCCTGAAGCGAAGCGTGTGGCGGTGATCAAAGTTCGCATGCGTGGGGTCACGTTACCACCCCGGGCACAGCCGCCGCCGCACTGGCAACGAATCTCTCGACCGGGGGGAAGTTTGAAAATGATAACGAAACTTGCGCGCCGCGCGGCGTGCCGGCGTCTGGCACTTCCCCAGGGGCTGCGGCGGTGCTCGCCCCGAGGTTGGTGACGCGCACACGCGCCCCATGCTCGTCGGCGATTTTCTTGACTACCGCAAGGCCGAGCCCCGTGCCCTTGCTCTTGGTCGTGACGTAGGGTTCGAAGGCGCGCTTGAGCACCTTGTCGGCAAAGCCCGGCCCGTTGTCGATCACGAGCAGGCGCACCGCGCGCAGCTCGCCGCGCTCGTCGCGCGGCGCTTCGGTGCGCACGCGCACGAGGCCGTCGGCGCGCTCGGCCACCGCGTCGAGCGCGTTTTGCACCAGGTTGTGGACGACCTGGCGCAGTTGCGTCGTGTCGCCGATGATGGTGGGCAGATCGGCCTCGCACTCGGCGCGCAGCCGCCCCGACTCCTGCTCCGTCGCGTAGAGCGCGAGGACTTCGCCGACGAGCGCGTTCAAGTCGATCGGATTGAGCTGCGCTGCCGGCAGGCGCGCGTAGTCGCGGAACTCGTTGACGAGCGTCTTCATCGATTGCACTTGATTGACGATCGTCTCGACCGAACGCATGAGCATCGCCTGATCGGCGCCTTCGAGCTTCGGTCCGAGCCGATGCGCGATGCGCTCGGCCGAAAGCTGGATCGGCGTCAGCGGGTTCTTGATCTCGTGTGCCAGGCGGCGAGCGACCTCGCTCCATGCTTCGGCGCGCTGCGCGGAGACGAGCTCGGTGATGTCGTCGAACACCATCAGCCGTGCGTCCTGCGGCATCGCCGCGCCGCGCACGAGCAGCGTGAGCTTGTCGCGCTCGGGTGCGGTCTGCAGCTCGAAGGCATCCTGCCACTGGCTGCGCTCGCCGGGCTCGCGGCTTTTGTCCTGTGCCTCGAAGCGGCGCATCACTTCAGGCGCGAAAGCTTCGAGGCCGGCCACCTCGGCCAGGCGCCGCCCTTTGTAGGCTGACAGCGGCAGGCGCAGGATGCGCGTCGCACCCGGGTTCACAGTGTCGATCCGACCGTCGCGGTCGAACACGATCACGCCCGCCGTCAGGTTGTCGAGGATGGTCTGCAGGTTGGCGTGCGCGCTCTCGAGCTGCGCGACGCTGCGCTGCACCAGCGCACGCGCGTCGTGGAGCTGGCCGGTCATGTCGGCAAAGGAGCGCGTCAGGCCGCCGAGCTCGTCGCGCGACGCGAACACCGGTTTCGGTGTCAAGTCGCCCTGCGCGACCTGGCGCACGCCATCGGCCAGCATCAGGAGCGGCTGCACGACCTGGTTGCCGATCGCCACCGCGAGCAGCAGCGCGCCGAACACAGAAAGGATCAGCGCCAGCGTCAGCGTGCCGATGTACATGCGCTTCAGGCCATCGCGCGCGAGCGCCCGCTGCTGGTACTCGCTGTACGCGGCCTGCACCGCGAGCGCGTTCGCCGCAAGACTCGGAGGCACGGCTTGCGTCACCATCAGGAAGCGGTCCTGCGCGTCGAGTGCGAAGTTGTTGCTCGGGATCAGCGCCAATGCCCTTACGCGCGTCGCGTTCGGCGTGGCGACGCCGGCTTCGTTCTCCAGATCTTCGAGGCGGCTCGCGACGCGCGTACTGCGTGCCTCGCGCAGCAGGGCGGGGGCGGGGCGGCCCGGCGCAAGCGTCTCGGCCGTGCTGCCCGCGGCGAGCGTGACTTGGCCGCTGGCGTCGACGATCGCCACATCGCGCGCCGACAACTGCTCGCGCAAACGCTCCAGCGCGAGCGGCGGCAAGGTCGGCCCGGCGTCGCCGAGGCGTTCGGCAGATGCGAGCGTCTTGGCGCCCAACTCCTTGACCTGCGCCTCGAGCGTCGAGCGACCGAGGGCGAGGCCGGCATCGAGCGCGCCTTCCACCTTGACGTCGAACCAGCTCTCGATGCTGCGCGAGACGAACTGGTAGGACACGGTGTAGATCAGCACGCCCGGCACGACGCCGACGAAGGCGAACGTCGCCGCCAGCCGCAACAGCATGCGGCTGCCGAACTTGCCACCGCGCACGCGCAGCAGCAAGCGGGTGACGGCGATCACGATGACGAGCGTCAGCAGCGCCGCGACGACCACGTTGACCCAGAACAGCCATTCGAAATGGCGCTCGTAGGCGGCGCGGTTGCCAGTTGCGATCGAGAGCAGGAAAAACAGCACCAGCGCCGCGCCGGTGAGCGCCACCAGCGTGACGATCCAGCCCCAGCGGTTCGACTTGGTCATTCGCGGTTGCCGTACACGGGCGTTCAGTCCGGCGCCGGGCCGCCCCAAGCCGGACTGCGCCCCCCTGGGGGGCAGCGATGGCGCGCAGCGACAAGCTTGGGGGCCGACGAGTCCGGCGCCGGGCCGCCCCAAGCCGGACTGCGCCCCCCCGGGGGGCAGCGATGGCGCGCAGCGACAAGCTTGGGGGCCGTCATTTCAATCCAGCCGCTGAGTGCGCTCGGCCGACAGAGACCAGGCGGTCTCGCCGCCGATGCCGATCTGCATCGGGCGTGGCAACAGGCTGGTGTTGAGACCGAATGCGAATTCGACGTAGTAATTGCCACCGTCTTCGACTTGCGCCGTGTCGGCGATCTTCCAGCGTGAGCGGCGGCGCAGCGAATCGAGCGCCTCGACGAGGGTGTCGAAGTTCTGGTTCAGCCCGCCGGTGCCGACGCGGTAGGTACGCGTCAGCGGCTGGTAGCTCAGGCGCCAAGTGAGTGTCGCGTGCGCGACGCGCTTGTCGCGCCAGTACCAGCGCGACTGAAAGAGCGCGGCGCTCGCTTCGAAGTGCAGCGGCACACCGCGCTGCAGGGCGTCCTCGACGCTCGGCGGCAGCTCGAAGTTGGCGACGTAGCTGAGCAGCACGCCGTCGGCCTCGCGCGCGACGCTGAAAGTGCTCAGCTCGACCGCATCGGCGCGCGCCGCGCGCGGGCAGAGCGCCATGATCGCAGCCAGCAGCAAACAGATTGCCAGCCACGCGACGGCGTGCGCGTCGATTCGTACACTGCGGTCGGCATGCGCATGCGGCGGTCCGGCGATGGCGGGGAGTCGAAGTTTCAGCGGTCGGCCTTTTCGATCAGCGCGTAGAAGAAGCCGTCGGACGCGGCTGCTGCATAGGAATCCGCGCTGGCTTCGCCATTGTCGGCCAGCGGCAGCAGATGGCCGGGCGCGGGCAGCCGGCGCGCGCCCTTCGCGTTGCCCTGGCGTTGCAAAAACGCGTCGATCGACGCCTCGCCCTCCGCCTTGAA
>JBDTSN010000295.1:0-4204 GCA_039931145.1 Burkholderiales bacterium
TTGACCGAGGTGTTGGTCACCGGAATGCTGATCAGGTGGATCAACGTCAGGCACAACCCGATGGCGATCGGCGCGAAGCCCCCCGGTGTGCGCTCGTCGGTGGCGCCGAGGATGACGATCAGGAAGAACGCGGTCATCACCACCTCACAGACCAGCGCGGCCTGCAGTGAATAGCCGCCCGGCGAATGCTCGCCGAAGCCGTTGCTTGCAAAGCCCCCCAACTCGAAGCCGGCCTTGCCGCTGGCGATGATGTACAGCACGCCGCCGGCGGCGATGCCGCCAAGCACTTGCGCGACGATGTACGGCAGTAGTTTCGAAGCAGGGAAGCGCCCGCCGGCCCAAAGCCCGACCGACACGGCCGGGTTCAGATGGCAGCCCGAGATGTGGCCGATGGCGAACGCCATCGTCAGCAAAGTGAGCCCGAACGCAAGCGCCACGCCGACGAAGCCGATGCCCAGTTGCGGGAAGGCGGCGGCCAGCACGGCGCTGCCGCAGCCGCCCAGGACCAGCCAGAAGGTACCAAAGAATTCAGCGCCTAGTGCTCTCAATTTCGTCTCCTCGGTTGATGGGCGGGATGTCTGCCCGAGCGCCAATTTACCGCAGCGTCTTGCGGCGCGCCATGGTGCCCGCTCGCACTGCGCCAGCTGAACGTGAACGACGCGGCCCTCCCACTCGACAGGTGTAGGACAAGAGAATGTTGATCCCTGTGCTGCCAGATGCGCGCGTATGCTCACGCCCGGACTCGCACGGTGAACATCTGCCTGCACGAATTGAAATCCCGCAAGCCGCACGAATCAACGCTGGACGGAGACCGCATGCCCTCACGCTTTGACTGGACCCACGCCTACCCCAGCGCGCGGCACCCCGTGTTCGGTCACAACATCGTCGCCACCTCGCATCCGCTCGCTGCGCAGGCAGGGTTGCGCATGCTGCTTGCCGGCGGCAACGCGGTCGATGCGGCCGTTGCGACGGCGGCGGCGATGACGATCGTCGAGCCGTGCAGCAACGGCCTCGGCAGTGACGCGTTTTGCATTCTGTGGGACGGCAAGGCGCTGCACGGCCTCAACGCTTCGGGACCGGCGCCAGCGGCGTGGACGCCTGGCTACTTTCGCGCCAAGTACGGCGCCGATGCAGCACGGCCGCCGATGCGCGGCTGGGACTCGGTCAGCGTGCCAGGCGCGGTCGCCGGCTGGGTTGCACTCAGCAAGCGCTTCGGCAAACTGCCGTTTGCCGACCTGATGCAGCCGGCGATCGAGATTGCCGGGCGCGGCTATGCGGTGCCTGTCGTCGTGCAGCAGAAATGGGCCGCCGCGGCCGAACTGCTCGCCGGCCAGCCGGGTTACGCCGAGACCTTCATGCCGCGCGGCCGCGCACCGAAGGTCGGCGAACGCTTCCGCTTCGAATCGGCGGCGCGCGCGCTGACGCTGATCGCCACGAGCGAGGGCGAGGCGTTCTATCGCGGCGAGATCGCCGCCGCCGCCGAGAGCCACGCACGCGCGAACGGCGGCGCGATGACGGCGGCCGACTTTGCCGCGTATGCGCCCGAATGGGTCACGCCGCTCGCGAAGGACTACCGCGGCCACACGCTGCACGAGATTCCGCCCAACGGGCAGGGCATCGCGGCGCAGATCGCGCTCGGCATCCTGTCGCACTTCGACCTCGCTTCGCTGCCGGTTGACAGTGCCGCTTCGCAGCATCTGCAGATCGAGGCGATGAAGCTCGCGTTTGCCGACGTCTATCGCTTCGTCGCCGAGCCGGCGAGCATGCAAGTCACGCCCGCGCAGATGCTGGCCGATGCCTATCTCGCGTCGCGTGCGAAGCTGATCGATCACAAGCGCGCGCAGGATTTCGGCGCCGGCAACCCGGTGAAGGGCGGCACGATCTACCTCACCACGGCCGACCAAAGCGGCATGATGGTGAGCTTCATCCAGAGCAACTACATGGGCTTCGGCTCGGGCGTCGTCGTCCCCGGCTACGGGCTCTCGCTGCAAAACCGCGGTCATGATTTTTCGCTCGATGCGGCGAGCGCGAACCTCGTCGCGCCGGGCAAGCGCCCGTTTCACACGATCATCCCGGCGTTCCTGACGAAGGACGGTGCGCCGGTCATGAGCTTCGGCGTGATGGGCGGCAGCATGCAGCCGCAGGGCCACCTGCAGACGCTCGTGCGCATGCTCGACTACGCGCAGCATCCACAGGCCGCGTGCGACGCGCCGCGCTGGCGCTTCAATGCAGGGCTCAAGGTGAGTGTCGAACCCGGTATGGACGCGGCAACGGTGCAGGGCCTCGCCGATCGCGGCCATCAGTTCAACCCGATCGAGGACAGCACCATGGATTTCGGCGCCGGCCAGTTCATCTGGCGGCTCAGCGACCCGGAGGCGGAGGGCTACGTTGCGGCAAGCGACCCGCGCCGCGACGGCCAGGCCGTGGCATTCTGAAGGGCGCGCTGCGATGGAGCCGATCGATGCGCTCTCGCTTGGTTGGCGCACCGAACTGATCTTCCACCGCTTCGATGCGCAGGTCACACGGCGCGCTGAGTATCTGGTGGTGCGCACGCCGCACAACCCGACTTACTACTGGGGCAACTTCCTGCTATTCGACCGCGCGCCGCGTGCGGGTGATGCAGCCGTGTGGCTCGCCGCGTTCGACGAGGAAATTACGCGGTCGCAGCCAGAGTCCAGCCATCTGGCGTTCGGCATCGACGGCGAGACGCCGGCCGCTTTGCCCGATGATTTCCAGGCGCTCGGCGTGCGACTGTTCCCATCGACCGTGCTCACCATGAAGCGCGACCAGCTGCGCGCGCCACGTCGGCCACTCGCACCGGGTTTCGAGATGCGCGCCATGCGTCTGCCGCAAGAAGCACCGCTTGCTGTCGAAGTGCAGGTCGCAAGCGATGCGCATGGCCACGAGCCCGCGGGCTACCGCGTCTTTCGCGAGCGCCAGATGACGCGATACGGTCGCATGGCGGAAGCCGGCCTTGGCCATTGGTTCGGCATCTTCGCGATGACCGCGCAAGGGCAGGCACTGGTCGCCGACTGCGGGTTGTTTCGCGACGGCTTTGGCGCGGACGCGCTCGGGCGATTCCAGTTCGTGTCGACACATCCGGCGTGGCGCCGGCAGGGTCTGTGCAGCGCGCTGATTCACGCGGTCTGCGAGCACGGATTCGACACGATGGGCCTCGCATCGCTCGTCATCGTCGCCGATCCGTCCGACGTCGCGATCGGGCTGTACCAGGCGCTTGGCTTCGTGCGCGATCACGAGTTGTGGTACCTCGAACGCCCGTCACGCGACGACGCCTCGCATAGCTAAGCGCTCAGTGCGAACGTGCAGCGCTGCGCGTCGCCTGCGCCTTGCGCCAGTGCAGATATGGAATCGTGACGAATGCAGAGGCGAGGATGTAGGCGCCGATCAGCACCGTCGTCTGCGGTCCAGGGAAGGCAGAGGCGACGAGCACAGCCAGGCCGACGTGGCGTGTTGCGCAAGCGATCGCAAGCGCCGTGCGGTCGGCAGGTTCGGGCCCGCCGAGCGCGTGGCCGATTGCAAGCGCGATGACGAGCATCACGCACAATGCCGCGTAGCCCTGCCAGCGCACGCCGGTGAAGACGTCCCAGTGCAGAGCGAGCAGCGTCAGCGCGGCGATGCTCAGCACGATACCGGCGACGGCCATCAGGCGATCGGCGATGCGATCGGCAAGCGTCGGAATCGCCAGGCGCAAGCCGAAGCCGATTGCGAGCGGCAGCAGGAAGGACTTGGCGATCACGCCCGCGACAACGATCGGATCGAGATCGGTCTCGACGCCCAGGCGCCGCCCGATGAGCCCGATCCAGGCCGGCACGAGCACGATCGCGAGCAGCGACGAGGTGACGACGAGGCTGAACACGTAGCCGCCGCCACCGACCGCGCCGAGCTTGCGCGGCAACAGCGGCGCACCGGCCGAGACAGCAAGCACGAGCAGCGCTGCCTTGACGCCCGCGGTGAGCGGCAGAAACGAGACCAGCAGCAATGCCACCACGGGCACCAGCACGACCATCGCGAACAGCGAGCGCGCGAGCAGGGCAGGGCGCCGCCACAGATAGCTCAGGACGGCGAGTGTCGAGCCGAGGCCGATCGAAAAGATCAGCGTAACGACCGAAAGCTTTAGCGAGATCAGAAGTACTTCGGTCATGACCAGAACGTTGACCAAGCTACCGTGCTGCGCCGCTCACGC
>JBDTSN010000296.1:0-4197 GCA_039931145.1 Burkholderiales bacterium
CTGTTCCGCTGCCGGGCCGCGAACGCGGCAGGCACGGTGTTCAGCGCAAGCGCCCGGTTGACCGTGACGGCCGCACCCGCGGCCAGCGCCATGCGTCTGGCGGCGGGCATCGACTTCACTGTGGTGCGCGTGGCCCTGGCCAGCACCGCGGAAGCCCTGCGTTCCTGGGGCGACGACGCCAGCGGGACGCTTGGCACCGGGCCGGGCAACCAGTCGCGCAACGTGCCCGGCGGCGGCGTCCTGGCGTCCAACATCGTCTCGGTGCACGCCGGCGCGGCCCACGCGCTGGCCGTGCGCGGCACCGGCGAGGTGGTGGCCTGGGGCTACAACGGTTTCGGCCAGACCGGCAACGGCAACAACCTGACGCAAGAGGCGCCGGTGCAGTCGCTCTGGGACGACGCCGGCACCGCGCGGCCGTATGCGGATGCCGTCGCGGCCTGCGGTGGCGAGCTGCATTCGCTGGTGCTGCGTACCGGCGGGCAAGTGCGGGCGATGGGCTACAACGCCAACGGGCAACTGGGCGACGGCAGCCACACCGACCGCCTGCTTGGCGTCGCGGTCAGCGGGCTGACCGGCGTGACGGCGATCGCCTGCGGCGGCAGCCATTCGCTTGCCCTGCTGGGCGACGGCACGGTGCGGGCCTGGGGCAGCAACCTCCACGGCCAGCTCGGCGATGGCACGACCACCGAGCGCACGACGCCAGTGACGGTGAGCGGGCTCACGGGCGTGATTGCGATTGCCGCCGGCACCGACCACTCGCTTGCGCTGCGCGGCGACGGCAGCGTGTGGGCCTGGGGTTCGAACGGGTACGGCAAGCTGGGCATCGACACCGACAGCGACGCGGATCGCCTGGTGCCGATCGCCGGTGGCCTTACCAGCGACATCACGGCCATCGCCGCGGGCTACGGCAACAGCATGGCCCTGCGCAACGATGGCGCGGTGTTCGTGACCGGCATCAACGAGGTGGGCGAGCTGGGCAGCGGGTCACTGACGCCGGGCTTCTCATCGAGCTGGCGTTCGGCGCTGGTCAGCAACGCGGTGGCGATCGCGGTGAGCGCCGGCAGCGACCTGTCGCACCTGATGGCGCAGCGCGCCGACGGCAGCCTGGTGAGCTGGGGCTACAACAACAATGGCCAACTCGGCATCGGCCCCGGCATTCCGTTCACGCCCACGCCAACGGTGGTGCCAGGATTGAACCTCAACTGATTGCCACGCATTTCGGTTCGCTCAGCATTTGCCCAGGATCGCCTCAATGACTTGCGCTCGCCACCGCTGTTGGGGTAGTGCTCGAAGTTCATGTGAGGGGTCAGGAAGGCGTCCGTCGTCAGCGTCGCCTTCTGGCCGGGCCTTGTTGCAGAGCATTGCCTGACCTATGCGCGCTGTTCGCCTCACCAGAGACCCTCGCATCGCTGCTGACGAGCATTCCGGATAGGTCGAAATGGAGCAAACCCGGTCCCGATGCACGACTGACAATCGTACCGGCCCGTTGTATTGCGGTCGCGGCGTCGCGCCAATCAGCTTATGCGCGAATGAGCGCCGCTGCGCACGAAACATCACGTTACCGAGGCTTGACGCACATCGCTAACATGAAACTTCGATTGCGCCATCCAGGTGCGGGCAAAAGGAAATCATGAACACATCGATGGTCAAGGGCATTGTGATTGGCGGCATCGCGGCTGCTGCGGTTGCCGCGAGCGGCGTCACCGGCTACCGGGCGATGACGGCGCCCGAGTATGCAGAAGTCGTCGCCGTGAAGGAAGCGACCCAGACGGTCAGCACCCCGCGCGAGGAGTGTCAGGACGTGCAGGTGCAAAAGCAGGCGCCGGTGAAGGACGAGAACCGCGTCGCCGGCACGGTGCTCGGCGGCGTTGCCGGCGGCTTGCTGGGGAGCACGATCGGCGGTGGCCGCGGCAAGACGGTCGCCACCGTGGCCGGCGCGGCGGCAGGCGGTTACGCGGGCAACAAGGTGCAGAAGAACATGCAGCAAAAGGACACCGTCGCCAGCACCGAGCGTCGCTGCAACACGGTGACCGAGAAGACGCAAAAGCGCATCGGCTACGACGTGACCTACCAACTCGGCGGCAAGCAGGACGTGGTGCGCATGGCGTACGACCCCGGGCAGCGAATCCCGCTGAAAGACGGCAAACTGGACCTGACGGCGCCGGCGAAGTAGGCGGCACGGCGCTACCGCGCCGCCCGCAGCGGCCTCACCATCCCCGTCGCGAGCGCCGTTCCGAGCAGGATCACGGCGCCGCCGACGACCATCGGCAGTGTCACCTGTTCGGCGAGGAACCAGCCGCCCCAGAGCATCGCGAACAGCGGCACGAGGTAGGTCACTGCGATCGCGTTGGCCGCGCCGGCGTGGGCGATGAGGCGGAAGAAGAGCAGGTAGGCGAAGCCGGTGCAGACGAATGCGAGCAGCGCCATCGCGGTCCACGCCCGAGCTGATGGCGCCTCTGCAGGCCACCAGATCACGGCCGGCAACGCGAGGCACAGCGCCGCCGCGAGCTGGCTGCCGGCGGCGACCGTGAGTGGCGCGACGCCGGTGAGGCGCCGCCGCGTGTAGTTCGCCGCGAAGCCGTAGAGCGCCGCGGCAGCGAGGCTGGCGATGATGGCCAGGCCCGAGCTGCCCGGCTTGAAGCTCGTCGCCCCGTTCACGCTGTTCGGAGCGAGATAGACGACGCCTGCGAAGCCGAGTGCGAGGCCCGCGACGCGCAGCCGCGTCAGGCGCTCGCCGAGCCACAGCCACGCGATGAATGCACCGAAGATCGGCGCCGTCGCGTTGAAGATCGCCGACAGCCCGGCCGTGATCGACAGCAGCGCGTACGCGAAGCCGAGGAAAGGCAGCGCCGAGTTGACGACACCGACGACGAAGATCGGCCGCCAGTGTTCTCGCAGCAGCGCCATCTGCCCGCGCAGCGCGAGTAGCGGCATGAGGAGCAACGCGGCGCCGGCAACGCGCAGTGCAGCGACGGCGACCGCGCCGAATTCGACGCCGCCGATGCGCATGAAGAGGAAGGACGCACCCCAGATGGCGGCGAGCAGCAGCAGCTCGGCGCCATCGCGCAAGCTCATGCGCGCGCCGCTGCCAAACGTGTGGCGGCAAGCGCCTTCGGCTCTGCAGTGACGCCGTGCGGCATGGGCTGCAGTGCCGTGATGCCTTCGATCTCGAGCAGCGCCATCTTGCGCGGCAAACCGCCGGCGTACCCGGTGAGCGAGCCGTCGCTGCCGATCACGCGGTGGCACGGCACGATCACCGAGACCGGGTTGCGCCCGACGGCGGCGCCGACGGCGCGCACTGCGCTCGGCTTGCCGACGGCAAGAGCTACGGTGCCGTAGCTCGATGTATCGCCGCAGTCGATCTCGAGCAGTGCGTGCCACACGCCGCGCTGGAACGGCGTGCCCTGCAGGTCGAGCGGGACGTCGAAGTGCTTGCGCTTGCCGGCGAAGTAGTCGGCGAGTTGCGACGCCGCCTTGCGCAGAAGCGGGTCGTCCGGCGCTTCGGGTGCAGCGATCGTGACGGGGTAGTCCTTCTGGCCGACGAACCACGCGCCGGCCAGGCCCTTGGTGGTACGCGCGAGGAGCATCGCTCCGAGAGGGGTGTCGATATGCAGTTGCGCGCTGCACGCGGCGGCGAGATCTTTCAGGCTCATGGTGTCTGCTCCAGGCTGTTCCAAAGTTTGAGGACGGCATACGCGCGCCACGGGCGCCATGCCTGCGATCGTTGTTCGGCTTCACGTTCGGCGCGCGCGCCGCGCGGCAGACCCATTGCGTTCAGGACGGCGACATCGCCGGGCGGGAAGGCGTCGGTCCAGCCAAGGACGCGCATCGTGACGTAGGCTGCCGTCCACGGCCCGATGCCGGGGACGGCGCGCAGGCGATCGATCAGCGCCTGTGGCGATGCGTGCGGCTGGGCGAACGGCGCGATCTCGGGCCACGCGCGGGCGACGGCGACGATTGCCGCCCCGCGGCTGCGGATGATGCCGAGTGCACCGAGCGCGGCGACGACAGGGTCCACATCGCCGCTCGATCTCGCGCCTGCAGCGGCAAGCGCAGCCGGCGCGGGGAAGGTGCGATGCACTTCGGCCCACGGCGTCTCGATTGCCTCGCCGAAGCGATCGACGAGCCGCCCGGCGAGCGTTCGCGCCGCGGCCACCGTGACTTGCTGGCCGAGGATTGCGCGCACGACAAGTTCGA
>JBDTSN010000297.1:0-4188 GCA_039931145.1 Burkholderiales bacterium
CAGCGGCCGTCGGTTCCCTTGAATCGAATTTCGATGTCGGTCGGCTGTTCGGACACAAGTGCCAACCCCGCAGCCGCAGCTTGATGGACGAGGTCCTCGGGATGGACTCGCGCCCTGAACTCGGCGAGCGAGATGCTGCTGGTGCCTTCCGGTAGGCCGACGACACGGTGAGCCCGTTCGTTGCATGCAATCCGATTGGTCTGCAGATCATGACGCCAGATGGCAATATTGCCGAGTTCGATCGCCAGCTTGAGCTGCGCGCTGATGCTGCCCAAAGCCTGCGCAAGCTCATACGCGGCCGTGTCGTCGAGCAGGATGCCGAACGCGCGTTCGGGGGTGCCGTCCGGCGCAGCCCTGACCTCCCATTGCGAGTGCAGCCAGCGAATGCTGCCGTCCGGATGCATCAGCCGGTAGCGCCGGTCATACCGGCCGGGAAGCGCGTTCAGCAGGCCGTATCTGAACTGCGCCTGTTCCTCGGGATGGATGCGGCTCACGGCTTGATCGAGCGTCGGGACGCCGTGGGCGGGGTCGAAACCGTAGAGGCGGAACACCTGGGGGTCCCAGCGGCCGGCACCAGTTCGCAGATCGCGCTCCCAGGCGCCCAGGCGGCCGAAGGACCGCCCCAACGAGAGCATTTCCCCGAGCTTGACGGCTGCGCGATCGAGCCGCCTGGCTTCACTCACGTCCGTCATCAGGCACAGCCAGCGCGCATCTGGGTCGGCCGCGGACACCGCGAGGCGGTGCGAAGCAATGCGCAGCCAGGTGCTGGTGCCACCCGCCGTCTCGCCTGGCGCCTCCAGTTCGACTTCGACTTCGTCAAACGCCTCTCCGCGCGCGAGTTGCTCACAGGCGGCTTGCCAACGCGGCTGATGCGCGGCCGTGAGCGGCAGCAGCGTCGCCAAAGGCTGCCCCAAGAGCGAACCAATGGGGCGCGCCAACAGGCGCTCGAACGCCGGATTGCACCACCCGAGCCGACCCTCTGCGTCGGCCAGCAGCATGAGATCGCGCGTGCAATCGGCCCAGGCCCGCAGGGCGCCGGCCGGCGGTGCCGCAGATTCTTCAGCGCCGATCGGCAAGGGCATGTTGGACGGGTGCTTTCGTGGCAGGGAGTTCAGTGTAGTCGGGGCCGCAGGTGCGGCTGGCCGCGTGACAGGCGAAAAAAAACCGCGGCAAGCCGCGGTTTTCTTGCCACCGAAGTGAGCGCTTTAGAGCGGCTTGATATTCGACGCTTGCAAGCCCTTTTGGCCTTGCTTCACTTCGAATTGAACCCGCTGGTTCTCGGTCAGCGTCTTGAAGCCGCTACCTTCGATGTCACGAAAATGGGCGAACAGGTCGGCGCCGCCAGCGTCTTGAGCAATGAAGCCGTAGCCCTTGCTTTCGTTGAACCACTTCACGGTGCCGGTTTGGGTAGTCATCTAACTTTTCCAATCTAAACATTAAAACTATGCGCAGCGAATGCGTGCGCATGCGGAAAGACACTCGATCGACGAACCCGGGGATTTCCAGCGAAACCCGACGCGAGAACCGCGGCGGGGTACCAAAGAAGGCCTCTAAGCACGAGAGACTTGCGTAGCTCCGTGCGCGGATTGTACCTCAGCCGTTGCGAGTATGGGCCCGAACTGCGCGCTGAATTGCGGTGCCGAGTCGCGCCCCGATCTCCCGGCCGCACGCAGGCGCACTTGCGCTATCGTCTGCGGCACCCATCGGGCCGCAATCCATCGAACATGCAACACATCGACTTCCAACTCCGGGGTGACTACATCACGCTCGATGCGTTGCTCAAGGCGACCGGTCTCGCGGGCAGCGGCGGTCAGGCAAAGGCGATGGTGGCGGCGGGCAAGGTCGAGGTCGATGGGCGCGGGGAGTTGCGCAAGACCTGCAAGATCAGGGCTGGCCAGGTCGTTTCTGTGCATGACGCGCGAGTGCGCGTCATCAGCACCAGTGCGACCGCGATGCCAAGCCCGAACGCATAGTCCGCATCGCACGCGCTGGCGCGGCCATCAGTCCTGCGCAGGTGAGACCACCGGGCGCTACTTTTTCTTCTTGCCGCGCTCGGGGATCTGGGTTGTGATAGGCGCCGTCAGCCCGCCCGGCGAGACCGGCTTCACCGGTCCGGTGTCCTTCTTCGGCTTCTTCGCTTCTCTATTGCTGCGTTGCTGTCCCTTGGCCATTCGATTGCTCCGTCAATTTCGGCAGACCGCAGTATCGCCCAGCGGCAGCGCGCCGAGGACACTGCGCACGACGTGTGGCAGGTTGCGAACGTTGTTTGATGCAATGGCTTGACGCCGCCGCGGCCTGACTGCACGATCGAAATCGCCGCCGCGGATCAGGCGTCAGCGCATCGCGCCAACCGCTTACGTACCAACGCTTCGTTCTTCACCTCAAGGGCTCGTCATGTACCAGAAAATCCTCGTTCCTATCGATGGCAGCCCGACCTCTTCGCGCGGGCTGCAAGAGGCGATCAAGCTCGGCAAGCTCACCGGCGCGCGGCTGCGCCTGATGCACGTTGTCGACTCGATCTCGTTCGCCGCCGGCATGGAGGGCTCGATGATGGTGACCGGCGAGATGATCAGCCTGATGCGCGAAAGCGGCGAGAAGCTGCTCGCCAAGGCGAGCGCACGCGTCGAGAAGGCCGGACTGCGGGTCGATACGGTGCTCGTCGACAGCGCGGCCGGTCGGGTCTGCGATCTGGTCGTTGCGCAGGCCGAGTCCTGGCGTGCTGGCCTGATCGTTCTCGGTACCCACGGCAGGCGCGGCGTCGGCCGCATGCTGCTCGGCAGCGACGCCGAAATGATCACCCGTCTCGCGACGGTGCCGGTGCTGCTCGTGCGCGCCGTCGAGGCGACTGCTTAGCGCCGACCCGAGCGGCGCACCGCTCTGCGTCTAGCGGCGCACGACCTCGGAGCGAGGCTCAGGCCGACTGCGCGATGCCCGCGATCGCCCACTCGCGGCTGCCGTCGAGCGGTTTGACGAGGTGCCAGATCTCGTCGAACGGCGCCGCAGGCGCATCGTTGTCCTCGCGGATCAAACCGTGGAAGCGCACGCTCACCACCTGGCGGGCGCTGTCCTGCTCGAAGTCGATCACCTCGGCGGCGAGTTGCACGACGTCCGTCTGCTGTGCTGCCTCCTTGCGGTCCTGCAGGTCAAGCTTGAAGACGGCGAACATCTCGGGCGTAGCAAACTGGCGCAGGTCGTCTAGGTCGGCCTTGTCGTTTGCCGCCTGCATGCGGATGAAGATGAGCTTGGCGATGCGCTCGAAGGCCTCGCTGTCGAAGCCGGCCGGCAGCCCGGACGTCGCCTGGGCCGGCATTGTCGAAACGCCAGCCGCGGCGGACGCGCCACCGGACGCGGGTGCAAGCGCGGGTGCGAGCGCGGGTGCGAGAGTAGGCGGCAGCGTGGTCTCACGCCGGCCATCGGCACCGGCGTACTGCATGCCCTGTGGGGCGCTGCGGCCTTGCGGCGGTGCGAAACGCCGCATAAGAAAGCGCACCAGCCAGATCGCCGCGACCGCCAGCAGCACGATCGTCAGTATGTTCGCCATTTCTTCGCCGAAGCCCAGGTGGCTCATCAGCGCGGCCAGTCCGAAGCCTGCAGCCAGGCCGGCGATCGGCCCCATCCAGGAGCGGCCCGCCGCAGCGGCCGGCGCCGCGCCCGGCGTGCCCGGCGTGGCGGCAGGCGCCTGCTGTGAGGGCGGCGTGGTGGGGGCCTGGCGGGCTGGCGCCTTGCGCTGCAGGCCCGAGAAGCCGCCGCCACCGAGGCGCTTGGCCTCGGCATCCGTGGCTGCAAATCCGAGGCCGGACAAGGCGACGAACAGACTCAACACAAGCTTCAACATCCGTTTCTCCAGAAAGATTACGAGGGACTCCCGCATCACGCGAGAACTTCATCGCAGCGTGCGGGCAGCAGCCTATGCTACATGGAGCCCGCCGCTGCCGCCGCAAGAGCACGATATGCGCACGCGCATTGGCAATCATGGCCGCGCGCCTTGCTTTGTCGCCGAATGTGGTTGACAAGTTCCGCGTCCGCGACGGACACTGCGCGCCTTCGCGTCCGAAGGCCACTTCGGACCGCTTTCCAACCCAAGTCGACAGGAGGTGCGCCATGACTCGATCCCACACCCCGTTCCCGTCGGCCGTCGCCTGAAGCGCATCCGCTCACTCGACAACGTGCAATTGCAGCCGCCGCGCC
>JBDTSN010000298.1:0-4184 GCA_039931145.1 Burkholderiales bacterium
GGATGTCGAGTGTGCCGACCTCGGTCTCGGCGTGCGCCACCGCGGACTTGATACTCGCGTGATCGGTCACGTCGAGCCGGACGACGTGCGCGTCGCCGCCTGCGGCCTCGATCTCCGCGTGCAGCGTCTTCAGCAGCTCGACGCGCCGCCCGGCGAGAACGACCGCCGCGCCCGCCGCAGCAAGCGTCTTTGCAAACTGCGCGCCCAGCCCGCTTGATGCGCCGGTGACGAGCGCCACGCGACCGGAAAGGTCAATCGAATAACTCATGCGGTTGGCTCCTTCGATGTTTCGCGGTCACGATATCACGCGAAGGATCGTGGTCTGCTGTTGCGCGCGACCCCGTAAACTCAAGACTGACCCCACGTGGCGAGCCCACGGAGAACCCCACCATGACACCCGAAGAAATCATTGCCCAGCATGGACCGCGTGAAGCGATGGAGTACGACGTCGTCGTTGTCGGCGCCGGCCCTGCCGGCTTGGCAGCGGCCATTCGCCTCAAGCAGCTCGCTGCGGTGCAAGAGAAAGAAGTGTCCGTCGTCGTCCTCGAGAAGGGCTCGGAGCCCGGCGCGCACATCCTGTCGGGTGCGATCATGGACACGCGTGCGCTGACCGAACTCTTCCCCGACTGGAAGGAGCGCGGCGCGCCGCTGCTGCAACCGGTCACCGCGGACAAGTTCCTGTTCCTGACCCGGGATGGCAGCAAGGCGACGCCTGGGTTCCTGATGCCCGACTGCTTCAAGAACCACGGCAACGTCATCGTCAGCCTGGGGAACGTCACGCGCTGGCTTGCCGAGCAGGCCGAGGCGCTCGGCGTCGAGATCTTCCCCGGCTTCGCCGCCGCCGAGGTGCTCTACACCGAAGACGGTGCGGTCAAGGGCGTCGCCACCGGCAACGTCGGCATCGGCAAGGACGGCAAGCCGACCGCCAACTTCCAGCTCGGCATGGAGCTGCACGCGAAGTACACGATCTTTGCCGAAGGTTCGCGCGGCCAGCTCGGCAAGCAGTTGATCGCGAAGTACAAGCTCGACGCCGGCTGCGACCCGCAAAGTTACGCCATCGGCATCAAGGAACTCTGGGAAGTCGAGCCGGCGAAGCACCGCGCCGGCCTCGCGCTGCACACCGCCGGCTGGCCGCTTGATACATCGACCTACGGCGGCTCGTTCCTGTATCACATGCAGGACAACCTGGTGGCAGTCGGGTTCGTCGTCGGCCTCGACTACGCCAACCCCTGGCTCAGCCCGTTCGAGGAGTTCCAGCGCTGGAAGCTGCACCCTGCCATCCGCCCGACCTTCGAAGGCGGCAAGCGCATTGGCTACGGCGCCCGCTCGCTGACGGCGGGCGGCATCCTGAGCATTCCGAAAACAGTCTTCCCCGGCGGTGTGCTCGTCGGCTGCAACGCCGGCTTCCTGAACGCAAGCCGCATCAAGGGTAGCCATGCGGCGATCAAGACCGGCATGCTGAGCGCGGACGCCGCGTTTGATGCGCTCGGCACCGGCCGCCAACACGACGTGCTCGACGCCTTCCCGGCTGCGTTCGAGAAGAGCTGGCTGCACGAAGAGCTCGACCGTTCACGCAACTTCAAGCAGTGGTTCAAGAAGGGTCTCGTCGTCGCGACACTGATGAATGGCATCGAGCAGTGGCTCCTGCCCAAGCTCGGCTTCAAGGCGCCACCGTGGACGCTGCATCGCAAGCAGGCCGACCACTTCTATCTGAAGCCGGCGGCCGAATGCGCACCGATCGCTTACCCGAAACCCGACGGCAAGATCACTTTCGATCGGCTCTCCTCGGTCTTCATCAGCAATACGAACCACGAAGAAAACCAGCCGCCGCACCTGACGCTGAAAGACCCGAGCGTGCCGGTGAAGGTGAACCTCGCAATCTATGCTGGTCCCGAGAGCCGCTACTGCCCGGCTGGCGTTTACGAATTCGTGAAGGCCGAAGACGCCGATGGGAAAGAGGTCGATCGGCTGCAGATCAACGCCCAGAACTGCGTGCACTGCAAGACGTGTGACATCAAGGACCCGACGCAAAATATCGTCTGGGTCGCGCCCGAGGGTGGCGGCGGGCCGAACTACGTCGGCATGTGACGCACGCTCGGCGACGGGCACGGGCATGAACGAAACCGAAGCCCGCAAGACGCTGCTGCTGCGCGCCTTCGAGGCGCCGCTCACGGTACCTTGGGCAGAGACCGATCGCGACTGGGCGACTCGCGAAGCCCTAGTGAAAGTGGGCTCGCAAGCATCCCCCGATCGATTGATTGCGACGCGCGCCGCGTTCGGGGCAGCGCGTCTAGGCGAGCGTGAGCCGGCGGTCGGCGCGGTGCTCGGCGCGAGCGCGCGCAACGCCGGGCTGGAGGCACTGCTGCTCGTCGCGGCGTTCGCGGCAGGTGTCGCGCTCGATTCGCTCGGCGCGCAGGGCCGGATCGAGATCCTGTCCCCGCCCTTGCTCGGCCTGCTGGTCTGGAACCTGGCTGTGTATCTGTGGCTGATCGTGCTGGCGGCGCGACCGCGCTCGATGCGCACGCCGCGCGAAACCAGTGCGTCGCGCAAGTCGGGCAAATCTCTTAACGGCAGTCACAAGCGCGGTGGCTGGGTGCGCACATTGATCCCCGAGCGCTGGCGCCGTAGCGAGCCGAACCGGCTGCCTGCAATTGCGCACTTTGCCGCCGACTGGGCCACTCGCGGCCAAGCACTGCGCAACGCGCGCCTCATCGCACTGCTACATGCGGGCGCCGCGCTACTTGCGCTCGGCGCGCTTGCATCGCTCTATCTGCGCGGGCTGGTGTTCGAGTTTCGGGCCGGCTGGGACAGCACCTTTCTCGACGCGAGCGCGGTGCATGCATTGGCCGCCGCGCTCTACGGCCCGGCGTCTTTCGTCAGCGGCATCGCCCTGCCCGGCGCCGACGAGATCGCGCGCCTGCGCTTCACACACGGCACGGGCGAGAACGCAGCGCGCTGGATTCATCTTCAGGCACTGACGGTCGTTGGCGCGATCGTGCTGCCGCGCGCCGTCCTCAGCGCTATCGCCAAGACGCGCGCCAGTCGCCTTGCACGCCGCTTCCCGTTGCCGCTCACCGACGCGTACTACCGCCGGCTGTTGCCGCGCCCTGCCGAAGGCGTGCCGGTCTGCGTGCTCCCCTACAGCTACCAGTTCCCTGAGGCGAGGCTCGGTGCGTTGCAGCTTGCGATCGAGGAGCAGACCGGAGCGCGCGTGGTGCTCGAAGTTGCCGACAGCATCGCACCCGGCGGCGAAGACGACCTCGACACGTTGCTGCCGCCCGAAGCGGCGGATGCCCATTCGCTCATCGCGCTCTTCCCACTCACCGCGACGCCCGAACGCGAGACGCACGGCGCTTTCGTGCGTGCGCTGTCGGCTCACCACACGGCCGGCACACCGCTGCGGGTGCTGGTTGACGAAACCGACTTTCGCACCCGCTTTGGCGCCGAAGGCGAGGCGCGCCTCGCGCAGCGACACGATGCGTGGCGGCGACTGTTCGCAGACGAGGGACTCGAGCCGGAGTTCATCGACCTCACTCCAGCGGCGAAAAGGCAATGAACGCGGACACCGCGCGCACCACGATTGCGCTCAGCCTCGTCTCGCACACCAACGTGGGCAAGACGACGCTTGCGCGCACGCTGCTGCAACGCGACATCGGCGAGGTGCGCGACGACGCACATGTGACGCTCGACGCCGAACGCCACACGTTGATCGAGACGGCCGAAGGCGATCGGCTCGAGCTGTGGGACACGCCCGGCTTCGGCAACAGCCAGCGCCTCGCCGCGCGCCTGGCGCGCGCCGACAACCCGATTGGCTGGTTCATGAACGAGGTCTGGGATCGCTGGCGCGACCGTGCGCTCTGGTCGAGCCAGGCGGCGGTGCGCAACGTGCTCGAGGAAGCCGACGCCGTGCTCTACCTCGTCAATGCTTCCGAAGCGCCGCAGGACGCGGCCTACGTCGATCCCGAACTCAAGGTTCTCGACCTGCTCGACAAGCCGGCGATCGTGCTGCTCAACCAGATTGGCCAGATGCGCTCCCCCGCCGACGAGGCGGCGCAAATCGAACGCTGGTGGGCGCATTGCGCGGAGCACCCCTGTGTGCGCGCGGTGCTCGCGCTCGACGCCTTCGCGCGCTGCTGGGTGCAGGAAGGCACGCTGCTCAATGCATTGGCCGACGTGCTGCCGGC
>JBDTSN010000299.1:0-4181 GCA_039931145.1 Burkholderiales bacterium
GCTGACCGTGTTGAACGACGGGCCACCGATCCCGCCCGAAGTCGAGCGCTATCTGTTCGAACCTTTCTTCTCGACACGCAGCCGCGGCACCGGCCTGGGCCTCTACATCTGCCGGGAACTGTGCGACCGTTACGGTGCGCGCATCAACTTCCGCCTGCGGGCCGCGACGCGGCGCCATCGCAACGAATTCACAATCGCGATGCGGCGCCGGGCCTTGACGACCGTTGCCGAAGTGGTGAATCCTTGACCGCCATTGCCGGGCCCACGCCATGACCCCTCCATCGCCCTTCAGTTTGCTCGTCGTTGACGACGAGCCCGACCTGCGCACGCTCTATGAGCTGACGCTGCTGCGCGAGGGCTACGATATCGAGACGGCGGGCAGCGTCGAGGAAGCGCTCGCGCGGCTCGACGCACGACATTTCAGCCTCGTGATCAGCGACATGCGCTTGCCCGACGGAACCGGACTCGATGTGTTGCGCCGCCTCGAGGAAACCGCCCGCAGCGAGAAGGCGATCGTCATCACCGCTTACGGCTCGGCGGAGAACGCGGTCGAGGCGCTCAAGGCGGGCGCCTACGACTACCTGACGAAGCCGGTCGACTTGAAGCAATTTCGTGCGGCAGTCGCGTCGGCGCTCGGTCGAAGCGCGCCGCCAGCGGCGCCGCCGCCAGCACGCGTGACGCCCGAGCATGCCTCGACGTCGACGCCGACGCTGACACGCTCGCGGCCCGTCGTGCCGCTGCCTCCCGCCACGCCACCGAGCCCTGCGCTTGCGCGCATGGCCGGCCAGTCGCAGGCCGTGCAGCAGATGCGCGCGCTGATCGCCAAGGTGGCGCGCAGCATGGCGCCGGTGCTTGTCAGCGGCGAGTCGGGCACTGGCAAGGAGCTCGTCGCGCGCGCCGTGCACGAGACGAGCCCGCGCGCCGCGGGGCCCTTCATCGCCGTCAACTGCAGCGCGATCCCCGAGCATCTGCTCGAGGCCGAGTTCTTCGGCTACCGCAAGGGCGCGTTCACCGGCGCTGCCGACGACCGCGAGGGTTTTTTCCAGGCTGCCAATGGCGGCACCTTGTTCCTCGACGAGATCGGTGACTTGCCGCTCGCGATGCAATCGAAATTGCTGCGCGTGATTCAGGAGCGCGCGGTGCGGCCGGTCGGCGCGGTGGCCGAGTTGCCCGTCAACGTGCGCATTCTGAGTGCAACGCACAAGGACCTCGCGGCCGAGGTGCAGGCGCAGCGTTTCCGTCAGGATCTGTATTACCGGCTCAATGTCATCCAGATCATCGTGCCACCGCTGCGCGAGCGGCTCGAGGATCTGCCTGCGATCACCGATCGCGTGCTCGATCGGATCGCGCGCGAAGCTGGTGTCTCGCCGCCGCCGCATCTGACGCATGCCGCACTCGCGCATTTGCGCCGGCACACGTTTGCCGGCAACGTGCGCGAGCTGGAGAACCTGCTTCACCGCGCGGTGGCCTTGTCGAGTGGTGACGCGATCGATGTCGGCGATCTGCATCTGCCGGATACCCTGTTCGCCGAACGCGAAGCGCAGGACGCAGAGCCCAGCGCCGATCGCGACGTCGTCGTAGAACCATTGCCGATCGAGGCCGCGTTGCCGGACGATCTCGCGGCCTACCTCGATGGCGTCGAGCGCGACATCCTCGTGCGCGCGCTCGAGCACTATCAGTACAACCGGACCGCGGCCGGCGCGAGCCTCGGGCTCACGCTGCGCCAGATGCGCTACCGGATGGCGCGCCTCGGCGTGGTGGCGGGTGGCGACGCGATTGGCGACGGTGCGTGAATCCGATGCTTCGATCAGCGTGAGCCAGGGCACGCAAGCAGATGCGTCGTGGCTTGCGGGCGGATGGCTGCAAGACGCTCGACGCTGCGCGACGACGAATCGCGACGCGCGTCCTTCGCAGGCGCGGGTTGATCTCGTCGTCATCCACTCGATCAGTCTGCCGCCGGGGCGCTTCGGGGGCGATGCGATCGAGCGTTTGTTCACGAACCGGCTCGATTGCGACGCGCATCCCTACTTCGCGAGACTGCACGGCCTCGCCGTATCGTCCCATTTCGTATTGCGCAGAGACGGCGAGCTATTGCAGTTCGTCGGCTGCGACGAACGCGCCTGGCACGCCGGGCGCTCGTGTTGGCGCGGCCGCGAGAACTGCAATGACTTTTCGATCGGCATCGAACTCGAGGGGCTGGAGGGGCAGGCCTTCGAGCCGGCGCAGTACACGGCGCTCGTCCGACTGTTGCTGACGCTCAGGCGCCGCTATTCGATCGACGGCGTCGCCGGCCACGAACACGTCGCGCCGATGCGAAAGGCCGATCCCGGGGCTGGATTCGATTGGCGGCAGCTTGTGGCGGCGCTCGGCTGGCCGGCTCGGTATTTCCCCGTGGGAGTGCTGTCGAGTACTTGAGTTCGTGCACAGCCACCGCGGGTCGTGCAAACCTGCCGCGCCGCGCCCGCGACGTTGGTGGGTGCGGCCTGCAGGGCGGAATCTCCTCGCAGGCCACGTTGCCTGCGCGTGCGCGCGAACGCGGGCCGCATTCACGCGGTGTCGCGCGCGATTGAGCCGCGACCGTTGAGCGCGCCAAGCTTGCCGTGGTGCGTCCGCGCCAGAAAGGCATCAGGGTTGACACGCTACCTATAGTGCTTGAAGTGGCCGGCGACCCCAGATATAGTGTGTCCACATGCTATTCTTTCAGTTCAGCGATGGCGTTCGGAGATCGCTCGATGTGGTGCAGGTTGTGCCACATGAGCGATCACTGCACGCGGCAGTGTGAGCACTCCAGCAGGCCGTGATCGGTCGTCGGGGAGCTCGAGCCCGGACGCATCGGCTGCCAGAGCGCAAAGCCAGTACCGATCGCATCTGACAGCACGTTTGGCTGAACCGCGCACCCTCGTTTCGACAGGCTTCTTCAATCAAGGGACAGACATGCAAGCAATCTCTACCGGGGGCCCCGCCGGCAATCCATCCGATCTTGCGAGCGCAGCGCGCGCCGTCATACAGCGCACTGATTCGGTCACCGCCTACCAGGGGTATCAGATCATTCGGCGCAATGGCTCGGTGGTGGTGTTCGAGCCGAACAAGATCGCGGTCGCATTGATGAAGGCTTTTCTTGCCGTGCACGGCACGCAGGGTGCGGCGTCGGCGAGCGTGCGCGAGACGGTGGATGAGCTGACGGAAATCGTCGTTCGCGCGCTGCTGCGCTCGCGTCCTGGTGGTGGCACTTTCCCGATCGAGGACGTGCAGGATCACGTCGAGCTCAGCCTGATGCGCGGCAGCCATCACGAGGTGGCGCGCGCCTACGTGCTCTACCGCGAGCGGCGCGCACAGGAGCGCGCGCGCCAGACGGCGAGCGCCGTCGCGTCCGAGCCGGCGCTGACTGTGATTGTCGGTGGCGAGCGCGTCGCGCTCGATCTCTCGCGCCTCGCGACGCTGTTCGAATCGGCGTGCGAAGGGCTCGGCGCCGACGTTCGCCCCGAGCCGATCATGGCCGAGACCAAGCGCAACCTGTATGACGGCGTGCCGATCGAGGAAGTGCACAAGGCGGCGATCCTCGCCGCGCGCACGCTGATCGAGAAGGACCCCGGCTACACGCGTGCGACGGCGCGCCTGCTGCTGCACACGATCCGCAAGGACATCCTGGGCGAGGAAGTCTTGCAGCGCGACATGCAGGCGCGCTATGTCGAGTATTTCCCGCACTACGTGAAGCGCGGCGTCGCGGCCGAGTTGCTCGATGAGCGGCTTCAGCAGTTCGATCTGGAGCGCCTCGCGCAGGCGCTCAATGCCGAGCGCGACATGCAGTTCGACTATCTCGGACTGCAGACGCTGTTCGATCGCTACTTCCTGCACATCGATGACAAGCGCATCGAATTGCCGCAGGCCTTCTTCATGCGCGTTGCGATGGGTCTGGCGATCGGCGAGATCGACCGCGAGGCACGCGCGATCGAGTTCTACGAAGTGCTGTCGAGCTTCGACTTCATGTCGAGCACGCCGACGCTGTTCAACTCCGGCACGCGCCGTTCGCAGTTGTCGAGCTGCTACCTGACGACGGTGTCTGACGACCTGGAGGGCATCTACGAGGCGCTCAAGGAGAACGCGCTGCTGTCGAAGTTCGCCGGCGGCCTGGGCAACGACTGGACCAATGTGCGCGCGCTCGGCAGCCACATCAAGGGCAC
>JBDTSN010000300.1:0-4167 GCA_039931145.1 Burkholderiales bacterium
TCACCGCTTCGTCGATGAAGCCGCAGGTGTTGACGATCACGAGGTCGGCACCGTCGAAGGTCTTCGACGTCGCATAGCCCTCGGCGCTGAGGCGGGTGAGGATCAGCTCGGAGTCGGTCAGCGCCTTCGGGCAGCCGAGCGAGACGAAGCCGATCTTGGGTGCGGCCGGGCTCGTGGCCGGCGCGAGTGTGTCTTGGGTCATCGGTCGATTTTCGCCGATCCGCGCAGCGCGGCGACGCGAACGCAACAAGCCGTCAGCGCTTTGTCGGCGGGAAGCCCGGCAGCCCCGGGAACAGCGCCTTCGCCTGTTCGGCCATCTGCTCTTGCATCTGCTCGAAGAGGTTCTTCGACTGCTCGAGGTAGTCACCCATCAGGCCCCGCACGACAGGCGCCTGGCCGCTCATGAACTGCGCCCACAACTCCGGGCTCAAGCCCTTGGCGGGGTCACCCAGACGCTGCTGGAGTTCGGTGAAGGTCTGGATATTTTTTTCCAGGTACGAGCCCATCATGCCCTGCATCGAGTGGCCGTAGAAGCGGATGATCTGCGCCAGCATCGCCGACGAGAACATCGGCACGCCGCCACTCTCTTCCTCGAGGATGATCTGCAACAGGATGCTGCGCGTCAGATCCTCATTCGTCTTCGCGTCGCGCACGACGAAGTCCTGCCCGGCAAGCACCATCTTCTTCACGTCGACCAGCGTGATGTAGGTGCTCGCCTGGGTGTCGTAGAGGCGACGGTTCGGGTACTTCTTGAGCACGCGCGGGCCGTGAGCGGCGGAAGCATCCGCCGCCGGCTTCGCTGCGGCTGCGGGGCGACGTTGGGCGGGCATTCGGCAATCTCCAGGCCAGAACCGATGTTGCAGGGCACAATTATTTTAGGTGCCTGCCGATTCCCGGTCGCGCGGGGTTTCCCCTTCATCGTCGCTTGGCCGAATGCAGGTCGCGCAAGCGACGCGCATGTGCTCAGTCCGGTGGCTGGATTTGACGCACCGTCTGGTCGATCGCGCCAAACAGGCTCTCGCTGCGCTCATTGAGCATTTCGATGCGCACGCGGTCGCCGAAGTGAAGGAACGGCGTCACCGGCTTGCCACCCTCGATGGCTTCATACATGCGAACTTCGGCCAGGCAGCAATAGCCGACGCCGCCGTTGGCGACGCTCGACCCATGCAGGCCGCCCTGCTTGTTCGACACCGTTCCCGAGCCGACGATCGTTCCCGCCTCGAGCGAACGCGTCTTGGCTGCGTGCGCGATGAGCTGTGCAAAGCTGAAAGCCATGTCCTCGCCAGCATCGGGTTCACCGAAGGCCTGGCCATTGATCTGCACGCGCAACTTGCCGTGCAACTTGCTGTCGCGCCAGTCGCCACCGAGTTCGTCTGGGGTCACGGCGACGGGTGAGAACGCGCTCGCCGGCTTGGACTGGAAGAACCCGAAGCCCTTCCCCAATTCGGCCGGGATCAGGTTGCGCAGCGAGACGTCATTGACGAGCATGACGAGACGGATAGCGTCGGCGCAGCGCTGCACACCCGCACCCATCGGCACATCGCCCGTGACGACCGCCACTTCGGCTTCGAGATCGATGCCCCAGTCTTCGTTGATCGTGTCGATCGTGTCGCGCGGACCGACGAAAGAGTCCGACCCGCCCTGGTACATCAGGGGGTCGGTCCAGAACGACGCCGGCACTTCGCTGCCACGCGCCTTTCGCACCAGCTCGACGTGGTTCAGGTAGGCCGATCCGTCGGCCCACTGGTACGCGCGTGGCAGTGGCGAGTGGCATTGCGCGGCATCGAAGGGCTGCGCGTCCGTCGCCACGCCCGCGTTGAGCGCGTCGGAGGCGGACTGCAGCAACGGCGCGCAGCGCGCCCAGTCATCGAGCGCAGATTGCAGCGTCAACGCAATCTGCGGCACGCCACGGAATTGCGACAAATCACGGCACACGACGACGAGTGTGCCGTCGCGGCCGCCGGCTTTGAGGGTGGCGAGTTTCATGTTGCGAGCCTTCTTCGTGAATGCACGCCGACGCTGGCCCGATTCGGCGCAACGCGCCTGGCCGGCGCAGTCAGGTATCAGGGCGCGGCGTTGTGCTCGCCGCGCTGTGGGTCACGCTCTACTTCGAGCCGAGCTGGCCCATCACTTCCTTGTAGAGGCCTTCGCCGACGCTCGGGATGAACATCTTCCAGACCGGCTGCACGCGCTCACGCATGCGGTCGTGTTCGGCTTCGGTCACGTCGTTGACCTGCATGCCCTTGGCCGCCATTGCGGCCTGCGCCGACTTCGCCTGATCGCGTGCCACGCCGCGCTGGAAGGCACGCGCTTCGATCGCAGAATCTTTCAGGATCTTGCGATCGTCTTCACTCAGGCCGTCCCAGAACTTCTTGGACACAAGCGGAATGAAGGCGCCGTAGCTGTGCCGCGTCAGCGAGAGGTACTTCTGCACCTCGTAGAGCTTGAGTGCAAAGATCACCGCAGTCGGCGTACCCTGGCCGTCGACGGTGCGCGTTTCGAGCGCGGTGTAGAGCTCGGGGATCGCGAGCGGCACCGGGACAGCGCCGAGCGCCTTGATCGTTTCCTGCGAGATCTTGGCCTGGATCGAACGGAACTTCAGGCCCTCGAAGTCTTCGACCTTCGCGATCGGATGCTTGCTGTTGGTCGCGTTGAAGAAGCCGTTTTCCCAGTAGGCGAGGCCGACAAGGCCCTTCGCCGGCAGCATCGCCATCAGCTTGTCGCCAACCGGGCCGTCGAGCACTTTCTCGGCCTGCTGCTCAGTGGAGAACAGGAACGGGAAGTCGAGGATTTCGTACTCCTTGATCATGCCGGTGAGCGTCGTCGTCTGCGGCACGGTGAACTCGATCGTGCCGCCCTGCAGCGCGGACGTGACCTGCACGTCATTGCCGAGTGCGCCGCTGTAGAAGCCCTTGATCTTGATCCTGCCGCCGCTCTTGGCATCGACCAGTTCGATGAACCTGGCCACGCCCTGGCCCTGGTGCGATTTCTCGGGCAATGTGACGGCGAATTTGGCCGTGACCTGCGCCAGCGCGACTTGCGGTGCGCCGGCAGCAAAGCTGCCCGCGATTGCGATCGCCATCAGTTTGTGCAGAGCCTTCATGAGTTTGTCTCCTGGGTTGAAAAGGGTGAAGAAACTAGCGCCACCACTGTGCCGGGACGGTGACCAGCGCGGGGAAAAGCACGAGTGCCACGAGCACCGCGAGCTCGGCGATGAGGAAGGGCATGATGCCGCGCGCCGCTTGAGCGAGCGATACCTTGCCGATCGAACTGACCACGTTGAGCACCACGCCCACCGGCGGCGTGATCATGCCGATTGAACAATTGATGATGAAGATGACGCCGAAGTAAATCGGGTCGATGCCGGCCTGCTGCGCGATCGGCAGGAACACCGGCGTGAAGATGAGCACGATGGGGATGAAGTCGAGCACCATGCCGGACAGGAACACGACGAGCATCATCGCCGCCGTGAGCGCGAGCGGGCTGTCGCCGAGCACCGAGAGCGAGCTGCCGACCTGATCCGGAATGTCGGCAATCGTGATCATGTAGGAGGCGACCATCGCGAAGCTCGCGAGCAACAGCACGACCGCGCTGGTGCGCGCCGAGACGAGCAGGCATTGGTAGATCGAACGCAGCGTCAGTTCCCGGTAGACGACGGTGCCGACGAGCAGCGCATACACCGCCGCGACCACGGCCGCTTCGGTCGGCGTGAAGATGCCGAACTTCAGGCCACCGACGATGATCACCGGCATCATCAGCGCCCAGACACCCTTGCCAAGCAGGCGCGCACGCTCGGCATAGCTCTTGCGCGGCGCCAGTTGCATGTTCATGCGGCGCGACACGAGCCACCAGGCGACGACGAGCGAGCCACCCATCAACACCCCAGGGAAGATACCGGCAAGAAAGAGTCGCGTGATCGAAAGGTTGGCGACCACGCCGAAGATCAGGAACCCGATCGACGGCGGGATCACCGGCGCGATGATCCCGCCGGCCGCCATCAACCCGCACGAACGCGCCGGGTCGTAGCCTGCCTGGCGCATCATCGGCACAAGGATGGCGGCGAGCGCGGCGGTGTCGGCGACAGCAGAACCCGACAGGCTCGCAAGCATGATGGCGGCGAAGATCGCCACGTAGCCAAGGCCGCCGCGCAGGTGGCCGACGAAGGCG
>JBDTSN010000301.1:0-4160 GCA_039931145.1 Burkholderiales bacterium
CTGCGGCTCGAAGCCGCCCATCACGAGGCCGCCGACTTCTTCCTTGTAGTAGATGTAGCCGTCCGGGTCGCGCATCACCGGCAGCATCGGGTGCACGCCTTCGATGCGGTCGGTGACGATGTAGAAATGCTCGGCCGAATAGAGCGGCACGTTGACGCCCGCGAGGCGACCAAACTGGCGCGCCCATTGCCCGGCGCAGTTGACGAGGATCTCGCACGCGATGTCGCACGTCTCACCGTTGTGCATTGCCCGCACGCCCGTCACGCGGCCCTTCTCGCTGAGCACGCCGGTGACTTCGACGCCCTCGGTGATCTTCACACCGCGGTTGCGCGCGCCCTTTGCGAGCGACATCGTCAGATCGGTCGGGTTTGCCTTGCCGTCGCCCGGTATCCAGATGCCGCCTTGCAGATCGTCGCTGCGCACGAGCGGCCAGAGCTCGGCCACGCGCTGCGCCGAAATCACTTCGACCTCGACGCCGAAACTGCGTGCGAGCACCGCCTGCTTGCGCAAGACCTGCATGCGTGCGGGCGTGCGCGCCACGTTCACGCTGCCGCATTGCTTCCAGCCGGTCGCGAGACCCGTCTCCGCCTCGAGCTGCGAGTAGAGCTCGATGCCGTACTTGCTCATGCGCGTCTGGTTGCGGTTCGGCCGGATCTGGCCGACGAGGCCCGCCGCATGCCAGGTCGTGCCACAGGTGAGTTGCCCTTGTTCGAGCAACAGCACGTCGGTCTGCCCGAGCTTGGCGAGGTGGTAGGCCGTCGAGCAGCCGGCGATGCCGCCGCCGACGATGACGATGCGGGCCTGGGTAGGGAGAGTCATTCGAGGTTCTCCGATCGTGGTTTGGTTCCGCTGCTTCCGTTCAAGCCGGCGCCAGCCGCAGCGCCATCACCCCGCCGACGATGCAGATCGTTCCTGCCGCGCGCCGCACGCCAAAGGGTTCCTTCAGCAAGCGTGTGCCGAGCAGTACTGCGAACAGCACCGAGGTCTCGCGCAGCGCGGCGACGGCGGCGACCGGCGCGCGCGTCATCGCCCACAGCGCGATGCCGTAGGAGCCGAGTGACGCTGACGTGCCCAGCAGCGCGAGCGGCCAGCGCTTGTGCATGTGCGCCCAGGCGGCCGGCCGCCCGGCCTTGCCGCGGCGGTGCATGACGAGCAGGAAGTAAGGCAGGCCGTCGATCATGAACAGCAGCGCCACGTACTGCAGTGCATTGCCGCTCGCGCGCACGCCGATGCCGTCGATGATCGTGTAGGTCGCGATGATGCAGGCGTTGAAGAGCGCGAATTGCAGCGCGCGCCGGTGGTTGCCGCCCGGCGCCGAGGGCGAGAGCCCCACCAGCAAAACGCCGCCGCTGATGCCGGCGACGCCGAGCCAGGTGGCGAACGAGATCGCCTCGTCGATGATCGCGCCGCCGCTCGCGCCGAGAACGATCGCGACGAGCAAGGGCCCGCTGCCGCGCATGATCGGATAAGTCAGCCCGAGGTCGCCATGGCGGTACGCGCCGGCGAGCGCGATGTAGTAGCCGATGTGGATGACGATCGACGTTGCGAGCCACGGCAACGCCTGCGGCCGCGGCAGGCCGACGAGGAGCACCAGCACGACGCCGACAGCGCAGCCCATGACGTGGATCAGCGCCACGTCGAGCGCCTTGTCGCTGCCCGATTTGATGAGCGCGTTCCACGACGCGTGCAGCAGCGCGCCGAACAGCACCGCGGCGATGATGGGCCAGGTCAGGCTCACGACATGACAGGCACGCGATAGCCAATGTGCATGCGCGGCTCGAAAGCGAAAAACGAGGCGCGCGCAGGCGGCCTCATGTCACGTGGGGATAGCAGCGCAGCGCGCGGAACGCGCCAGGAAGTGTGCGAGCGGCGGGGTCTCCAAGCCGGGCCGCTTGGCCCGGTCGTCCCAAACTCGCAGTGCGATTGCGTCGCGCGCCCCTGGTCGCGCCATGAACGCGGTGGCCTCCTCAATGCTGAAAACGCCGCCCTGCAGTGCGAGGCTGCGTTTGGAATCCTCCGACAACCGATCGTGGTAGCCGGCCCGTCTGTGGCACAGGTAGCGCTTGGCCTCCACGTGGTCTTCGATCGCGTTCAGCACGCGTGTTGTGAAGTGCCGGCGCAGATAGGGTAGCGCGGCGCGCTGGTGGCAGTCGTCGATGCCGCGCAAGGTCGGTGTGTCGCAGTGTGGCGCGTCGCGTTCGGCGAGCAGCAGATGGCCGAGGTCGTGCAGCAGGCAGGCAGTCACGAGTTCGTCGTCGGCTCTTGCCTGCTCGGCGAAGTGTGCCGTCTGCAGCGCATGCTCGAGCTGCGTCACCGGCTCGCCCTCGTATTGCGCCGCGCCGCGGGTGGCGAAGAGTTGACAGATGTCCTGGAGGATGGTGGGCATGGGCGCGGGCGCTGGATACAACTCAATCTTCAAGCGGTGCTGGCTGGGTGGCGCTGCGCACCCGGCTCTCCTCGAAGCGCATGCCCTGCTTCAGGCGAGTCGGCGTGAGCGCGCCGGCCTGCTCGAGAATCGGATAGGCGACGGCGCAGATGAGCGAATTGATGCGCTTCAATTCGCTGATGAGGTCGATGTGCAACGCGCTCGTCTCGACGCTTTGCATCGTGTTCTCGCTCAGGCGTGCAAGGTGTGCGTTTGCATATTCGTGCTCAAGATCGCGGAAATCGGCCTTCTCCTGCAGCAGCTTTTGCGCGTCGCGCACGTGGCCGTCGAGAAAGACGCTCATCGCAAGGCGCAGGTTGGCCATCAGCCGCCCGTGCAGATCGGTGACCTCGGCCATGCCGGCGTCGGAGAAGCGCCGGCCGCGGCGAATGTTCTTGTCCTCCACTTCCTGGATCACGCGCTCGATGATGTCGGCGATCTGCTCCATGTTGATCACGAACGAGATGATGTCGGTCCAGCGGCTGCCCTCGCGCTCGGAGAGCGATCCGCGCGAAATCTTCGTCAGATAGATCTTGATCGAGCCGTAGAGCGCATCGACCGTGTCGTCGAGCGCGCGCAGTTGCTGGGCAAGCGAGAGATCGCCGGAACGGATCACGGTCAGCATGCCGCGCAGCATCGTCTCGACGATATCGGCTTGGTGCAGCGCCTCGCGCGCCGCGCACGAGATCGCGAGCGACGGCGTGTCGAGTGCGACCGGATCGAGGTGATTGGGCCGCTCCGTGGGCGGCGCCTGCGGCTCGCGCAGCCAGCGCTCGACGATGCGGGCGATGAACGGCGTGAGGCCGATGAAGATGATCGCGAGCGCGATGTTGAACAGGAGGTGAAAGCCGACGACTTGCGCGTGCAGCGGCACCGGCAGCGTCTCGCGCCAGACCTTGATGAACGGCATGAGCGGAATGATGGCCGTGATGCCGAGCAGCCGGAACAGCAGATTGCCGAGCGGAACACGGCGCGCGGTGGCGCTCGAATTGGCGGTCGCGATCAGCGCGAGCAAGCCGCTGCCGAGGTTTGCGCCGAGCACCAGGCCGAGGGCGACCGGCATCGGCAGCAGGCCGGAAGCGGCGAGCGTCGCGATGAGCAACACGATCGCGAGGCCCGAGTAGGCCATCACGGTCAGCAGCATGCCGACGACGATCTCGAGCAGCAAGTCGTTGGGCATCGCCAGCAGCAGCGCCTGTACCTCGGGCGACGCGGTGAGCGGCTTCGTCGCGCTGACGATCAGTTGCAGCGCGAGCGTGATGAGCCCGAGTCCGATCGCGATGCGCCCGAGCCGGCCGGCGGTCGTGCTTTCGCGCAGCGTGAAGACGACGACGCCGCCGAAGATCAGCAGCGGCGAAAGCCACGACAGATCGAACGAGAAGACGACCGTCATCAGCGCCGAGCCGACGTCGGCGCCGAGCATCACGGCAAGCGCCGGCGCGGTCGCGATCAACGCGTGGTCGACGAACGAGGCGACGATCAGGCCCGTCGCCGTGCTCGACTGCACGAGGCACGTCACCCCCATGCCGGCGCCGGCGGCGGCGAAGCGGTTGCGCGTGCTGGCGGCAAGCACCTCGCGTAGCTTTTCGCCGAACACGCGCAACATGCCGGAGCGCACGATCTGCGTGCCCCACACCAGCAGGGCAATCGCAGCGAGAAGGTTGAGCAGGTGGGTCACGGCTAGCCGAACATCATAGCCACGGCAGCGAATAGGTCTTGACGTTGGTAAAGCCCT
>JBDTSN010000302.1:0-4155 GCA_039931145.1 Burkholderiales bacterium
ACCACGGAAAGCCGATTTCGCGCTGGTGCGCCGCCTCGAGCCGTCCTTCGGTCACCCGGCCCACATAGTCCGGCGTATGGGCAAGCGCGAGTTCGCCGTCGCTCGCGGACGGCGCCTCGAGGATGCGGATCGTCGGCAGCCGCGCCTGAACGCCCTCGCGCAACAGACGGTACTTGTGCATCGGAAAGCGATGCCCGTCCGGCAACGGCAGGACGAAGCGCTCGGATGAAAAGGCCTGCAAGCGGGAACTCCGGAAACTGGCGTGAGGTTGCCTGCCGGGTTAGAACGCGGTCTCTAGAATGCTGCAACGCAGCAAAAACCACTTGATCTTTCAGTTGGCGAGGCTATACTTCATTTCATGTTGCAGTGCAGCATTTTTGCACCTCAACCGTTTCAACCCTACCCACTGGAGATCAATCATGCTGAACACCGAACAAATGCTCACCGCCCACAAGGCTAGTTTCGAAACCCTCTTCGGCCTCACCAACAAGGCCTTCGAAGGCGTCGAGAAGCTCGTCGAACTGAACCTGCAAGTTGCCAAGGCATCGCTCGGCGAAGCCGCCGAAGGCGTCAGGGCCGCACTGTCGGTGAAGGACGCGCAAGAGCTGATGGCGCTCCAAGCCAGCCTGCTGCAACCGGCCGCCGAAAAGGCCGCCGCCTATAGCCGCCACCTGTACGACATCGCCACGAGCATGAACGCCGACATCGGCAAGCTCGTCGAAGAGCAGACTACTGACGCCCAAGTGAAGTACATGTCGGTCGTTGATGCAGCCGCGAAGAACGCGCCGGCCGGCTCCGAGAACGCAGTCGCCCTCGTCCGCTCCGCCGTTGCTGCCGCGAACAACGCCTTCGAAAGCGTTCAGAAGGCCGCCAAGCAAGCAGCGAACGTCGCCGAGTCGAACTTCCAGGCAATGGCCGCCACCGCCGAGAAGGCGACCGCCACCAAGTCGCGCCGCGCCGCCTGAGCTGAGGCAAATTCCCGCAAGAACGCGCCGCGGCAAGAACTTTGCCGCGGCGTTGAACTTTTAAGCCGAGGCTGGACTCTCACTGAGACTGCGAGACAGAGTTCGCAGTCCTCCTGAACGTGAGTCTCCTCGGTGCCTCCTGAAGCAGGGCTTCAAGGTACCTTCGGCCCGGTGTCCCCACCGGGCCTTTTCTTTGGGGCACTACTTCTGCGGGCGCCTATGCGCGCCGTTTATGAGCGTCTCGCGCCCTCTCAAGCAAATGTGGCTCCGCCACTTTGCTTGACCCCTGGGGGCTGGAATGACGAAGTCATTTCCTGGGCGCTCAATCGTCATCGTGGAGATGCTTGTGCTTGGCCGCTAGGCTGCTCGCCGGCTGTATGGATGAGCTTGCGCCATCCGATTCTGGCCACACCCAGGCGGCGAAAGCGATTGCCGCCAGCAAGACGGCCGCCGCAAGCCAGATGCGGTTGCGCTTCACGAGGTCAGGCCCGGCGCCTTCGACGCGGCCGGTCAGCATCGCTTGCGCCTGATTCCGGCGACGCAGCAGGCTCAATCCCGCAATCAAGGCCAAGTGGCCGAGCACGATTGCGAGATAGGCCTCACCGAAGAACTCGTGCACGTCCTCGATCCAGTCGCCGCCGATGAAGTCTCCCCAGTCGTTGTAGATCGCATAACCGCTCAACGTGAGCGGCACAACCCACACCATCAATGTCGCGACCGCGAGAGCCATCAGCAGGTTTTGCCCCTGTCGCCAGTTGACGCCTGAAAGTGTTCGGGCGCGACCGATAGAGCGCAGCCAGTCGGGTGCCGCGGCGAGCCTTCGCCACAGGAGGCCGATCCTCGCGTGGCGCGGCCCGACGAGCCCGTAGATCACGCGCAATGCGAGCAAGCCGGCCAAGGTGTAGCCGAGGGTGATGTGCAATGCGCGCCAGTGCTCGCCATCGGCGGTGGCGTAGGCACCGACAAAACACAGCGCGAACAGCCAGTGAAACATGCGCGTCGGCGCGTCGACGACGAGCCGGCCGCCGCGGGCCGGCGCGCTCGCCTCATCGGTCTGGGCGACGGGAAAGCTTGGAGAGGTTTGCATGAGGGTCCTTTGTTGGGTCAATCGTTCCAGGCGCGGCGGTAGCGCTCATCGAGCCCCGGCGGGAAGCGCAGGTCATCGTCGTCGTAGCGGCCACGTTCGGCGCCCGGATGACAGGCCGCGCAATTGGCCGCGGTCTTCACGCTCGGGTCGGTCCAGACCGCGGGCGCCAGCTTGCGGTGCTTGCGCTCGAACCACGCCGACCGCGTGATCCGGTCCTGCGGCGGCTCCTCGCGAACGCGCTTGTAGGTGCCAGCGTGCAGTTGGAGCCAATCGCCGATCTGCTGCTCGAACGCAGCGTCGAGCGACGCATCACTGCCGTAGTGCTTCGCAAGCCCGCGCATGACGCGATCCCAGGATCGGGCCGGGAGCATGCCGGGCGGGTACGCGACGTGGCACGATGCACATTCCTGCCAGTACGCCGCAGGCGTGTCGCGCGGCATCGCTCTGCCGCTGTCTGCACGCGCAGCCGAACATGTAGCGAGTGCCGAAACAGTCGCGATTAGCGCATTGCGCGCGGTGATCGATAGCTTCATCGTCGTCTCCGTCGGTCAGGGTTTGAGTTGCAGGAGGTAGGCCATCACGTCGGCCTTCTCGCTCGCGCCGCATTCACGCTTTGCGACATCGTTGCAGTTGCGGCGAAACCATTTGTCGACCTTCGCGGTCCGGGTGAACGCGTCCGCGTTGAATGCCGGTGCGAGCGGATCGATCACTTTGCCAGTGCTCGCATGCTTGCCGGGTGATACCGGCGGCGCGCCGTGGCACGACGAGCAGGACCATTCACCACCCTGGCGCGAGTTGAAGAACGCCTCGCCGCGTGCTGCCTGCCCCGGCGCACCGGCCTGCCGGCTGAAGCGTTCGAGTTGTTGCGCAGGCGTCGTGTCCGCGGCGCGTGCGCCGAAGATTGCCAGGGCCGCGACGCCAGCGCAGATTGCGCGTGAACGGCGCGCGCCGGAATGATGATTGCCGCTTTGCATTGCCTGCTCCTCTCGGGTCCGGCGGTGCCGGTCTGTGCAGGCATTCTTCGGGCGTACGCTTGAAGCCTTGCTGAACCGCTCGTTCATCGGCCGTTCATGCACGACGGCTGACAATCGAGCCATGAAATCAATCCACACCGCCACTCTTGCCCGCCCGCACAGCTGGCGGTTCTACGGCCGACACGCGGCGTTGGCTGGCGCTTTGTCGCTCGGTCTCGCGCTCAGCCCCGCCCTGGCGGATGGCAAGGTTGATCACGATCGGGTGCGCGCCGCGGTCGAGGCCGGGGAAATCTTGCCCCTGCCCGCACTGCTGGAGCAGTTGCAACGCAGCCACCCGGGCCAGGTCCTCGAGCTCGAACTCGAAAAGGAGGACGGCCGCTGGATCTACGAGGTGAAGCTGCTGCAGGCCGATGGCCGCTTGCTCAAGCTTGAGCTCGACGCGCGCAGCGCGCAGGTGCTCAAGCTCAAGCAAAAAGGTGCGAGCGAGCCCGGGCGGTGACCTCTGCGCGCTGCCCGCAACCTGCATGAGAGTCCTGCTCGTCGAAGATGAGCCCACGCTGCGCAAGCAACTGCGTGCGGGCCTTGAAGAATCCGGCTACGTGGTCGACGTTGCCGATAACGGGCGCGACGCCCAGCACCTGGGCGAGACCGAACCCTTTGACGCCGTCGTGCTCGATCTCGGTTTGCCCATCATCGACGGCCTGAGCGTTCTCAAGCGCTGGCGCGACGCCGGGCACTCGATGCCAGTGCTGATCCTCACCGCACGCGACAGCTGGCACGAGAAGGTGGCCGGGATTGACGCTGGCGCCGACGACTATCTCGCCAAGCCCTTCCACATGGAAGAGCTGCTCGCCCGCTTGCGCGCGCTGATCCGGCGCGCCCAGGGTCTTGCGTCCCCACTCCTGCAGTGCGGCGCGTTGACGCTCGACACCCGCAGCGGCCGCTTCACACTCGACGGGCAGACCCTCAGCTTGACGAGCCAGGAGCATCGTCTGCTCGCCTATCTGATGCACCGGCCGGGAGTCATCGTGTCGCGTACCGAGCTCACCGAACACCTCTACGCGCAGGACTTCGACCGCGACTCGAACACGATCGAGGTCTTCGTCGGGCGCTTGCGCAAGAAGCTGCC
>JBDTSN010000303.1:0-4148 GCA_039931145.1 Burkholderiales bacterium
CAATGGCACCTCTCTCCCTCGCCCCATGGACCGAACGCAAACCGTTGTCAATCTCTACGGCAGTTTCATCGCACGTGACGAGGGCCGCGACGCGCTTGTGTGCCTGGGGTCACTTGGTTCCGCCGATGATGGCTGCTCGCGCGCCCATCGGCGACAGCAACAGCGAATATGGATCGAATTTGATGCAACGAGAAACCCTTGCTCCCCCGTTTTGGTCGCGCCGCGGCCTGTTGGCTGCCAGCGCGTCGATGTTGGCGCTGTCGTTCGGCGCACCGGCGCAAGCGCAGTTCCGGGTTGAGATTTCGGGCGTCGGCGGCACGCAGTTGCCGATCGCGGTCACGAAGTTCAGGGACGAAGACAAGGCGCCTCAACCGGTGTCTTCCATCATCCGCGCCGACCTTGAGCGCAGCGGCTTGTTCCGGCCGGTCGATGCGCCAGAAGTGATCGACGAGACGGCGCAGCCGGTGCTTGCGGATTGGCGCGCGCGCGGCGCCGACGCGTTGTTGACGGGCTCGGTTTCGCGCCTCGCCGATGGTCGCTTTGACGTGCGCTTTCGGCTCTGGGACGTCGTCAAGGGCGAGCCGGTGCTCGGGCAGAGCACGGCGGTTCCGGCAGCGGACCTGCGGCTCGCCGCTCACCGCGTGGCTGATGCCGTGTACGAGAAATTCACCGGCGAGAAGGGCGTTTTCTCGACCCGCGTCGCATTCGTGACGAAGGCGGGCAAACAGTACATGCTGCGCATCGCCGACGCCGACGGCGAAGGCGGGCAGGTGGCGCTCACGAGCCCTGAGCCGATCATCTCTCCCACCTGGTCACCCGACGGGCGCGAATTGGCCTATGTCTCGTTCGAGACCCAGAAGGCCGTCGTCTGGGTGCAGGAAGTGGCGATCGGCAAGCGCCGCGCCATCGCCAACTTCCGCGGATCGAACAGCGCGCCGGCGTTCTCTCCAGACGGCAAGACGATCGCGGTGACGCTGTCGCGCGACGGCGGCTCGCAGATTTACCTGATGGATCGCAACGGCGGCAATCTGCGCCGCTTGACGACGAGCAACTCGATCGACACTGAGCCCGCTTTCTCGCCCGACGGCAAGAGTCTGTACTTCGTCAGCGACCGCGGCGGCGGCCCGCAGATCTACCGCATGCCGGCCACCGGGGGCAGCGCGCAGCGCGTGACCTTCACCGGCGCCTACAACATCAGCCCGGCGATCAGCCCGGACGGACGCAATCTGGCCTACATTTCGCGCCAGGGCAGTGCCATGCGGCTGACGATGATGGAACTCTCTGGTGATTCGCCGCCCCGAACGCTGACCGACGGCAGCAACGACGAGCGGCCGAGCTTTGCGCCCAACGGTAGGCTGCTCGTCTACGCAGGCCGTGCCCAGGGACGCGACGTGCTGATGACGACCACGCTCGACGGCAGAATCAAGACCACGCTCGCAGTGTCGCAAACCGACGTGCGGGAACCCGTTTGGGGTCCTTTCGGGCGCTGAACGCACAATTTACTCAAGGAGGAAAGATCCTATGAAGACGAAGCAATGGAGATGGGTTCTGGTGATCGCGGCAATGGTGCTGGCGGGATGCGCCTCGGACGTGAAACTCGATGATGGCGCACCGGTCGAGACGCGAACGCCGACCAGTGTGGGAGACGCCGCCTCGGGCGCGGGTAGCGCGAGCGGCACGTCGCAATCGGCGGTCACCTCGGTCGATCTGAACAAGGCGAATGCCGAGGCGTTGAAGACGACGCCGCGCGTGATCTACTTCGACTTCGACAGCTACATCGTGAAGGATCAGTACCGCGACATCGTCGAGATGTATGCCAAGGTGCTCGCGTCGGATCGCGGCCGGCGCCTTGTAGTTGAAGGCCACACTGACGAGCGCGGCGGGCGCGAATACAACCTGGCGCTCGGCCAGAAGCGCGCCGAGGCGGTTGCCAAGGCGATCGTGCTGCTCGGCGCGAACGACGCGCAGATCGAAGCGGTGAGCTTCGGCAAGGAACGCCTGGCAATGCCCGGGAGTGACGAGGAGTCGATGGCGAAGAACCGCCGCGCCGTACTGAAGTTGCAGTGATGGCGCCGATGCTGAACCCGGGACGCGCACGCGCGGCACTGGCGCTCGTCGCACTCGCAGCGGCGCTGGCCGCACCCACAGCGCGTGCGGCGCTGTTCGAGGACGACGAAGCGCGCAAGGCGATCCTCGATCTGCGTCAACGCGTCGATCAGAACAGCGCCCAGATCACGGCGCGCCAGACCGACCAGAGCGTGCAGATCGATCAGATGCGGCGCAGCCTGCTCGATATCTCGAATCAGATCGAGGCGCTGCGCGGCGAGATCGCCAAGTTGCGTGGCTCGAACGAGCAGCTCGCACGCGATCTGGCCGACGTGCAGCAACGCCAGAAGGACTTGGCGCAAAACACGGACGCGCGCCTCGGCAAGTTCGAGCCTCAGATGGTCACCGTCGACGGCAAGGAGTTCAATGCGAGCCCCGATGAGCGCCGCGCCTACGACGATGCGATGGGGATCGTCCGCAAGGGCGATTTCCCGGCGGCGGTGAGCGCGTTCACCGCGTTCCAGAAACGCTTCCCGAAGAGCGGTTACACCGAATCGGTGCTGTTCTGGCTCGGCAATGCGCAATACGGCAAGCGCGACTACGCGCAGGCGATCGGCACCTTCCGCTCGCTCGTGACGGCGGTACCCGACAGCCCGCGCGCGCCGGAAGCACTGCTCTCGCTTGCCAACAGCCAACTCGAGCTCAAGGACACGAAGGGTGCGCGCAAGACGCTCGACGATCTGCAGAAGGCCTATCCGAAATCGGAAGCCGCGCAAGCCGCACGCGAACGCCTCGCTGCGTTGAAGTAGCGCCTCATCGTGAATCCGGCAGTGCCTGACATTCAGGCGCTTTCGCTGCAGGTGCTGGCGTGCGCCTTCGTGCTCGCAGTCGTGTTCGGCGCGATCGCGCAGCGCACGCATTTCTGCACCATGGGCGCGGTCGCCGACATCGTCACCTTCGGCGACTGGACGCGCATGCGAATGTGGGTGCTGGCGATTGGTGTCGCGATCATCGGCTTCAACACCATGGTGTGGATCGGTTGGGTCGATCCCGAGCAGAGCATCTACGGCGGTACGCGCTTCATGTGGCTTTCGGCCGCTGCCGGCGGGCTGCTGTTCGGCTTCGGCATGGTGTTCGCGTCGGGCTGCGCAAGCAAGACTCTGGTGCGTCTGGGTGGCGGCAATCTGAAGGCGCTCGTCGTCGTCATCGTGATGGGCCTCTGCGCGATCGCGACCCTCAAGGGCTTGGCGGCCGTAGTGCGCGTGGCGAGTGTCGATACGGCCTTCATTGCGTTGCCGGCGCAGCAGAACCTGCCCGCGCTCGCTGCGCAGCTCTTTGGCGGGTCGAAGTCGACGCTCTCGCTCGGGCTCGGTCTGTTGCTTGGCGGTGGGCTGATCTCGTGGGTGCTCTCGCGCGCCGATGGGCGGCGCGGCGAGACCTTGCTGGCGGGTCTGGGCATTGGCCTGATCGTGGTGGCCGTGTGGTGGGTGTCGGGCCATCTCGGCTTCGTGCCGGAAGACCCGAACACGCTCGAACCCGTCTTCATCGCGACCAATTCGCATCGCATGGAATCGCTGTCGTTCGTTGCGCCGGTCGGCTACGGGCTCGACTGGTTGATGTACTTCAGCGACGCGAGCAACCGGCTGACGCTGGGCATCGTCGCCGTGGTGGGCATGGTTGCAGGATCGGCGCTGCAGGCCATCGCCTCGGGGAACTTCCGCTGGGAGGGATTCCGCGGCGTGCACGACACGAGGGATCACATGATCGGCGCCGCGCTGATGGGTGTTGGCGGGGTGACCGGGCTCGGCTGCACGATAGGGCAGGGCATATCGGGCGTGTCGACGCTCGGGTTGACGAGCTTCGTCGCACTCGCGGCCATCCTCACCGGCGCGGTTCTCGCGCTGCGCGTGCAGGGCTGGCGTATTGCGCGCGCCGCGTGATCGACATGTCGAACCCGGCTGCCGAACCTGCAGATCTGGAGCGCCGCTTCGGCGGTCTGCGCCGCCTCTACGGCGATATCGAATACGAACGCATGCGCGCTGCCGGCATCGCCGTCATCGGGCTCGGCGGTGTCGGCTCGTGGGCGGCAGAAGCGCTCGCGC
>JBDTSN010000304.1:0-4137 GCA_039931145.1 Burkholderiales bacterium
GGCCATCGACCCAGGCCAGCGACAGCGCGTTGATGATCTCGTCGCGCGACAGGCCGAGCATGTGCGACACCACCGCGGTGCTGGCCACCTTGACCAGGACCACATGGTCCAGGCCGACCTTGTTGAATGCGTTCTCGAGGGCAATGCAGCCCTGGATCTCGTGCGCCTTGATCATGGCGGTGAGCACATCGCGCATCGACAGCGGCTTCTTGCCGACAGCGACCGCATTGCGGCTGAGCCAGTCGGCGACAGCGAGGATGGCACTCAGGTTGTCGCTCGGGTGGCCCCACTCCGCCGCGAGCCAGGTGTCGTTGAAATCCAGCCAGCGGATCATCGTGCCGATGTTGAAGGCGGCCTGCACCGGGTCGAGTCGGTATGGCGTGCCTGGCACCCTGGCGCCGTGCGGAACAATCGTGCCCGGCACCAGCGGCCCGAGCAGCTTGGTGCAGGCAGGGTAGGCGAGTGCTTCCAATCCGCAGCCGAGGGCGTCGATCAGGCTGTTGCGCGCCGTCTCGTAGGCAAGCTCCGACTCGATGCGGTAGCCGATCACGTACTCGGCAATATCGACCAGCACCTGATCGGGTTCGGGGCGCGTGTGAATGATGGTCGAAGGCATGGCGTTGGCGAGAGGATGCGGCAGTCGTGATCGGCGAGAGCCACGAAGGGCTGCGCGTCGGGGCCAGTGTAGTTGGCGCTGGGGCGGATGCAGTTGTTGCCGTGGCGCTGTTCGATCACATGCACAGTCCAACTAGTGCAGCTTGCATACTGTGAGGCACTTAAGAAAACCGATGGATTTGGGCCTGTGACTAGGCGCAAACCACAGCGATACCCAGTGGTATCGCGAGGATTTGCAACGACGTCACGGGGCCAAAGACGCGGTTTTATGTGCTGAACAGCGTGCAACACTGCACTAGCCGCGCGGGCGATAGCGAACGGCGATGCCATGCGGATGGCAAGCGTTTTTGGTTGGGGGCCCCAACCGAAGGAGCACGCGAGCGGATCGACCCGCATTGGTATCCGGTTGATGTTCTATTGATCCGGCCCTCAAACAGTCTCAGGCGAAGTACCTGACGAAGGCGTCCTGGAAGTCCGAGGTTGTCCAGGATCAGGAAGATTTGCTTGCCCGCATCCTTGACGAGAGACTCGAAGAACTCGATGAGCTTTTCATGATTGAACGCCCCATCGATGATCATCCAGCGCGCCTTGCCCTGGTTGGTGACGCTGGCGATCATCGAGAGCTGGACCCAATTATTTTCATGCCCATTGGGGGCCGTCGGGCCGAACCAGACACCCTCACGCTGGCGCGTACTCAATGCTGCACGCATCGCGCCGCGCGGGCTTTGACTACTGGGTGACGAGGCGCAAGCGACTTTGCGAACGACCGCTTGCGCAGATGCCGGGCTGCGGCTTCGGGTCGATAGGCCGAGTTCACTTCGGGCAGGAGCGGGCGCTGGCCGGGCCTCGCAGCTGCCTGGGCAACGCTCAACCAGCCGAGCGCCCGTCGAGGTCAGCTTCAGAGGTGAGCAGATACCCGGCACAAAAGGCGGCCAACGTCAGGTATCGGTCTCCCCAGTAATTCAGGGCCGAAATCTGAACGGCTCCAAACAGTCTGAAGGTGCCTGCCCACCGGCGATGGCGACGGTCAGCGCATCGCCTGCAATCACTCAGCGACACTATGCCTACTCGGCTGCCGTAGACTGGCTCCGCCCGGACGGCAGAGGCAGCCGAAAGTGCGGGACGCGAATTCGGGAATGCTATTCGTCGTCGATCCACCTCAACGGATGAGAGCAATAAATGCAGCCTTCTCTCGCCATTACTGCTAGCGCGCACAAATGCTGAGCCTCAACGATACCGAGCTCGCAGCGCTGGCGGCCGCCGGGGATGCAACCGCCTTCGCGGCGATCATGCGGCGGCACAACCAGTTGCTCTTTCGGACGGCGCGCAGCATTCTGCGCCACGACGACGATGCCGAGGAGGCGCTGCAGGAAGCCTATCTGCGCGCGTGGCGTTCGTTCGTCGGCTTTCGCGCCGAAGCCAGGGTCTCCACCTGGCTGGTCCGCATCGTCGTCAACGAAGCCCTCGGCCAGTTGCGCAGCCGCCGCTCGCACGTGCGCGTGGTGGATGCAACAATCGATGTCGACGAGCAGCACGAACAGTCGGAATTGAACGACGACGCCGATCACGGGCCCGAGCGGGTCGCCATGCGCGGCGAATTGCGCCGACTCATGGAAAAGCGCATCGACGCCTTGCCCGATGTCTTTCGCACCGTCTTCATGCTTCGCGCGGTCGAGGAGTTGAGCGTCGAGGAAACCGCGGCGGCGCTCGAGATTCCCGAAGCCACGGTACGCACCCGCTTTTTTCGCGCCCGCAGCCTGCTGCGCGAAGGTCTTTCGCACGACCTGGATTTCGCCATCAGCGACGCCTTCTCGTTCGCCGGTGCGCGCTGCGACCGCATCGTCGCCAACGTCCTCGCCAGGCTTTCCGACGACCACGACGATTCCCGGCGTTGATAGCTCAACGGATTCCCGGAGTCCTCATGTCTTTCCTGCACAGGACGACACCGATCGTGGCGCGCCGGCTGTTTCTCGGCTGATCCGACGGTTTTTCCTGTCCGGCTCCGCCGTCGCGCTCGTAGCTGCGAGGACGCGCTGGCTGCGGTCGCAGACGGCGGCGCTCCGGAGGATCGTGCAGGCTCTCGACGCCGCGCGCAGCGTCGAGCTCAAAGACATTGCGGCACATCGGCGCGGCGCCAAGAGCAAGCGGCTGCAAGACCTGGCGCTCGACCTGACCGTCACCTACCTGAAGAGCGCCGGTGAGACGCCGGAGTGCAAGCGGCTGAAGGCGAAGCACTGAACCTTCCGAAGGCACATCGCCGCCTACCTGCCTGCGATCGAGAGAACGCGAAATGCAGGACGCGTGCTCTGGAAGGTGCAGCTACGGGCCGAAATGAGACCGGCGAAATCTGATGTCCGGCGGCCTGGCGACACAGGTCGGCTCAACGGGCAGGCAACGACGGTCGAAGGCGTTGAGCGCGAAATCGGGAACGTCGTTCGTCGTCGATACATCGAATGGGTGGGAGCAATAGATGTACGGCACTGTCGTCATCGCCGCCAACGACGCGCAAGTGCAGAGTGGTTGACATCGAGCGGCTGAGAGTGTTTCGTTTGACCAATCGCATCAGAGGAGAGCGAAGACCATGAGCAGTTTCACGCGTAAGAAATGGTTGCCAGGTGCCCTGGCAACCTTGGCCCTGAGTGGCCTCGTAATCGGCGGCACCGCGCTTGCCGCGGACGCGCCCACGATGGCGCAGATGGCACAGAAGGCGCAAACGGGATCGAACTGGTTCGGCGGCCCGATCTACAGCGGCGCCCCGGCGCTCGAAGTCACCGCGGCACTCGTCGAGGCCGGTGGCGGTGCGGCCAACTTCAGTTTTGCAGCGGCACTCGTGTCGATGCTCGGCGAGAAGACTGTGAATGCCGAGGTCGCCAAGCTCACAAAGCAATACGGCGAAAAGGATGTGACCGCCTTCATCGACGGCATGACCTTCGCCGTCAAGGATGGGCTCAAGCGCGCCACCGAGGCCGGTGTCAAGCTGCCGTCGGCGCCGGCTGACCTGAAGGGCGTCAAGCTGGCTGAAACGCTGGTGAAGGCAGGCACCGCGCCCGACGGCGTCTGGTGGTCGGGGTACTTGTTCGACAAGGCCTTGTCACACGCCATTCACGACCAGGTGATGATGGACATCGACGCCGCTGCGGGCCATGCGGCGGACATGACCACACACAAGATCCTCAACCAGGCGATGTACGACGTCGCGCAGGCGTTGAAGGTGAGCGGCGTGAAGCTGGCTCCTTTGCACTGAGGCTGCGCGCACGCAGCGTGTCTCGTTTTGACTGATCAGATTGCCTGAAGAGGGGAACTCCAATGAACAGGTTCATGCGCAAGAATTGGCTACAAGGTGCGCTGTCTGTAGCGCTTGGTGCCGGCCTCGCCGGTTGCGGTGGCTCCAACGACGCAGTCAGCCAAGTGCCGCAAGTGCCACTTGATCCGGCGCTGGTGGCCGCGGGTCAACAGACTTTTCGCTATGACACGTTTGGCGACGAGACGTTCTGGACCGACACGTTGAAGATGAACACGGTC
>JBDTSN010000305.1:0-4134 GCA_039931145.1 Burkholderiales bacterium
ACGATGCGCGACAGGTTGGCCACGTCGGCGGCAAAGGAGCCGATGTCGTGATAGCGGCCCGTCACCTTGATCGCTATCGGCAACTCGGCGTAGTAGTCCTTGACGACGACCTGGCCGGGGCGGAACAGCTCGAACTGCAGGCCGCGGCCAAGGCCGGCCTGGTTGATGTCGGAGAGCAGCGCGTCCATCTCGGCCTTGCCGGGGAGTTGCTTCTCGAGCTGCGTCACGTACTCCTCGACCTGGAGCTTTTGCTTGCGCAGCTCTTCGAGGTTCACCGCTTGCGCGAGCTTGCCGCGGTAGTCCTGTTTGAGCGTCGGCTCCTTCGCGCGCTCGGCGTCGAGCTCGTCGTGCGCGTCCGAGAGCAGCAGGAACCAGCCGACGACGACGACCAGAATCGCGAGCACGACCCAGGTCGTCGCCTTTGGCAGCCAGGGCCATTGGCCCGGTTCGTTCGGATTGAGGCCGCGGAACTGCGACGCCGCACGCTCGAACGCCGCGCTCACATCGATATTGCCGGATTTAGCTTGGGTCGCCATCGCTCGCACCTTCAGGACTTCTTGGCCGCTTTCGCGGCGCCGGACTTGGTTGCGGCTTCTGCCTCTTCAGCCTTCGCGTCCGGCGGCCGCTTGATCGTGACGCGCACCGAGAAGTCGAACAGGCGCTTTTGCTCGCGGGTCGCGGTCTGGACGTTGGCGGCGCGAATCTCGACCAGATCCGGCTTCGTCAACCATTCGGCGTTGTAGGCCAGATTGCGCAGCAACTCCGATACCCGCTCGTTGGTCTGTGCGATGCCGCTGAGCACCAGCATCTGGTCGTTTTGCTTCACCGAGGTGAAGTACACGCCTTCGGGCGTCTGGCGTACGAGGTCGTTCAGCACGTGAACCGGAATGTTGCGATCGGTCTGCAGGTTTTCGACCGCCTTCTGGCGCGCCTTGAGGGCCTCGATCTCGGCCTTCAGCATCGCGATGTCCTTGATCTGGACTTCGAGCTTGGTGATCTCGGTCTTCAGGAACTGGTTGCGCTCCTGCTGCGCGGCGGTCATTTGGAGCACGAGCAGGTACCAGGCGCCGACAATCACGAGACCGGCCACCGCGGCGACGCCGAGACCGACAAAGAATGCCACCTTGCGCCGCTTGCGTCGTTCCTCCCGGTGCGGGAGCAGGTTGATGAGGATCACTTCGCGAACCTCCGCATCGCCAGGCCGCAGGCGGTCAGGTAGGAGGGCGCTTCGCGGCGCAGCTTGCTTTCACGCACCGCCGAGCCGAGCTTCATGTTTTCGAACGGATTCACGACCATCGACGCGAACCCGGTCAGCTCGGTCACACGATCCTTCAGGCCCGGCAGCGTCGCGGTGCCGCCGGCCAACATGACGTAGTGCACCTTGTGGTGCGGCGTGCTGGTGAAGAAGTACTGCAGCGCGCGGCCGATCTCCTGCGACAGGCTGTCGACGAAGGGCACGAGGATGGAGGATTCGTAGTCCTCCGGCATGTCACCGGCGAGCTTCTTTTGCTCCGCCTCCTCAAACGAGAAGCCGTACTGGCGCGAGATTAACTGCGTGAGCTGCGAGCCGCCGAAGGCCTGGTCGCGGTCGTAGAGCATCTCGTCATCGCGCAGCACTTTGAGGCTCGTCGTGTCGGCGCCAATCTCGAACAGCGCGACGAGCGCGTCCTTGCCCTCGTTCGGCAGCGCCGCCACCAACCGGCTCATCGCGAGCCGGGACGCGTGCGACTCGATGTCGAGCACCATGGGCTTCAGACCCGCCGCCTCCGCCAAGCCCTGGCGATCCTGCACCAGGTTCTTGCGCGACGCGGCAATCAGCACCTCGACATCGCCAACCGACGTGGCGCTCGGCCCGATGACGCAGAAGTCCAGGCTCACTTCGTCGAGCGAGAAGGGAATGTATTGATTCGCCTCGGTCTCGACCTGAACTTCGAGCTCTTCCTCGCGCAGCCCGGCGGGCAGCATGATCTTCTTCGTGATGACGGCCGACTGCGGCATTGCCATCACGACATGCTTGGTGCGGGTGCCGCTCTTGGTGACGACCTTGCGCACCGCTTCGGCGACCTCGTCGAACTTCTCGATCTGGCCGTCGGTGATCCAGCCCTTCTCGAAGCTCTCCGAAGCAAATCGCTCCAGCACGTACTCGCCGCTCGCCGACTGCTCGAGTTCAACCAGCTTGACGCTGGATGAGCTGATGTCGAGCCCGATCATCGGCGGATGCTTGCGCCCCATCAACATATCCAGAAAGCTCACGTCGCAGTTCCCCCAACGCGCCACAGCGTGCGCTGGAATGTTAAGAAGTCACTTCAATGCTAGCAGTAAAGGTATTGAATAACAAAGAAGTTTGCCGCCCAGATCGGTCCCGTACGTTGCAAATCTCACACGCCAACCTGGCTTGAAAATCTGCCCCCGATCGGGCTCCTGCTCCCTTATCGGCACGCGCTTCGGCGAACTTCAGTGCTCTTTGAAACTTGCCGGCAGCCGCTTTCTATAAAATCTTGGCCATCAATCTTCTGGACCCACATGAGCGAATCCGAGCGTCCGCCCAAGCGCGCTGACGCAGCCCCGTCGCGCGGCAAGCCGCAAGCACGATCCCGCTGGACCCTCTGGCCGCTCAGGTTGCTGGGCGTGCTTGGCGGCGTGCTTGGCGCGGCAGCGGCTTCGGTGTTGTTGCTGGTTGCTATCGCGCTAGCAGTCGCCTACCCGAACCTGCCGGGGATCAGCGGCCTGACCGACTACCAGCCCAAGTTGCCGATGCGCATCCTGTCAGCCGACGGCGTGCTGCTCGGCGAATTCGGCGAAGAGCGTCGCGACTTCACGCCGATCGCCGAGATTCCGAAGGTGATGCAACAGGCGGTGCTCGCGGCGGAGGACGCGCGCTTCTACGAGCACGGCGGCGTCGACTACAAGGGCGTCTTGCGCGCCGGGCTTGCCAATTTCAGCGGTTTGGGGACGCAGGGCGCATCGACCATCACGATGCAGGTGGCAAGGAACTTCTATCTCTCCACCGAGAAGACGCTCTCGCGCAAGATCTACGAGGTGCTGCTCGCGCTCAAGATCGAGAACAAGCTCAGCAAGGACAAGATCCTCGAGCTCTACATGAACCAGATCTACCTCGGCCAGCGCGCCTATGGCTTTGCCTCGGCGAGCGTTGCCTACTTCGGCAAACCGCTGAAAAACATCACGGTCGCCGAGGCAGCGATGCTCGCCGGGTTGCCGAAGGCGCCGTCGGCATTCAACCCGATTGCGAACCCGAAGCGCGCCACCGCCCGACAGCACTACGTGCTCGACCGCATGCTCGAAAACGGCTTCATCACACGCGAACAGCGCGACGCCGCACTTGAACAAAAGCTCATCTACCACCCGCGCCAGGAGTTGCCGGTGCATGCCGAATACGTTGCCGAGACGGCGCGCCAGCTCGTGTTCAACCAGTACGGCGCCGAGGCGTACACGCGCGGCCTGAACGTGACGCTGACGATCAACTCGACGGACCAGGCGACGGCCTACCGCGCGCTGCGCCACGGCATCATGACCTACGAGCAGCGCCAGTTCTACCGCGGCCCGGAAGCCTACGTCGATCTGCCGGCCGACCCCGTGCAACTCGACGCGCGCGTCGCCGAAGCGCTCGCCGACCATCCCGACAACGACGAATTGCGCGCCGGCATCGCACTCGAAGTAAGCCCCAAGAAGGTCGTCGCGATGCTGCAAAGCGGCGAGCTCGTCACCGTCACCGGCGCCGGCTTGAAGCCGGTCGAATCAGGACTCTCGGAGAAGGGCAACCCGAAGACGCAACTGCGGCGCGGCGCGGTAATCCGGCTCGTGAAGGCGGACAAGGACGATTGGACGATCACGCAGTTGCCCGAAGTCGAGGGCGCTTTCGTCGCGCTCGACCCGCGTACCGGCGCGGTGCGTGCACTCGTCGGCGGCTTCGATTACGCCAAGAGCAAGTTCAACCACGTGACGCAGGCGTGGCGCCAGCCGGGATCAAGCTTCAAGCCGTTCATCTACTCGGCGGCGCTCGAAAAGGGCTTCACGCCATCGACGATCATCAACGACGCGCCGCTCTTCTTCGACGCCGGCACCACCGGCAGCCAGCCCTGGGAGCCGAAGAACTACGACGGCACCTACGACGGG
>JBDTSN010000306.1:0-4124 GCA_039931145.1 Burkholderiales bacterium
ACCTGAACGTAGGATGCAGCAAGCGGCAGCATCACGAGGTTGGTGACGATCTTGTACATCACGCCGAGCGCGGCGGCGATCGCGAGCTCGCGCACCATCGGGATCGGGATCAGCGTCAGCGTGACGAACGTGACGAACGCCGTCACGAGTGCGAGCACGCCGGGGATTAACAGGCCGCTGAAGCTCATGCGCGAGGCCTGGTAACAACTTTTCCCGTGGGCGATCTCGCGCACGATGAAGTTGATCTGCTGCACGCCGTGCGAAACACCGATCGAGAACACGAGGAACGGGACGAGCACGGCGAGCGGGTCGAGCCCGTAGCCGAGCAGATGCAGCGTTCCGAATTGCCAGACGAGCGACGAAAGCGAGCAGCCCAGCGTCAACAGCGTGAAGCGCCACGAGCGGCAATACCAGTACACGGCCAGTCCGGTCAGGACGAGCGCGATGAGACAGAACTCGAGAACCGCTGATGCGCCATCGGCGATGTCGCCGATCTGCTTGGCGAAGCCGATGATCTCGATCTTGAAGTCCTTGTCCTCGAAGCGCGCCCGCATCTCCTCGAGCAAGCGGTTGAAGGCGACATAGTCGATGTGCTGGCCCTTCGCATCGAACTCGTTGAGATCGGCGGTGATCATCGCGCCTGACTGATCGTGCCCGACGAGCGAGCCGATGAAGCCGCCCTTGCGTGCGGTCTGCGCGATGCCAGCGACCGACTTTTCGTCGAGCGCCTCGGGCGTGATGCTTCCAGGGATCAGCGGGTCGGCGCGAAAGCCTTCTTCGGTGATCTCGTTGACGAAGCTGTTGGGCGTCCACAGCGAGGTCACGCTGCCGCGCGACACGTACGGCAGGAACATCACCGCCTGCGTCACGTCATAGAGCCTTATCAAGCCGGCGGCGGTCCAGATCGACCCCTCGCGCGCATGGACCACCACCGTCAGCCGGTTTGCGCCGATCAGGTCGTTGCGATACGTCTTGAACGTCTCGATGTACTCGTGCCCGATCGGCATCTGCTTGTCGAAGCCGGCGTCCATGCGAAGCTGCGCGGCGAACCAGCCCATGACGACTGTCAGCAGCACGAGTGCCACGAGAATCGCGGCGCGTCGGCGAAAAAGCGCCGCCTCGAAGCGGTCAAGCCATCGAGTCGGTGGTTCGGGATCGGATTGTGCGGACATGTCAGGTCGGCGAGAGGCGAGGTTCAGTCCGCCATGGGTCGCGCCACACACAGCGATGCGCGTGCCTCATTCGAGGCACGCGCATCGCTGCGGTCGCGTTTCAGGATCAGAAATTGCGGGACAGGTAGGCGCCGAAGAAGTTGCGGTCGCCCAGCGGCTGGTCGTACGACGTCTTGCCGCCGCCAAACATCGCGTAGTTGATCGAGAACTGCCACTTTGCGGGATTCTCGATGAAGTTCAGATAGAAGTTTGCGATGTAGGCGCCCTCCATGAAGTTGGCGGCGAGTGTCGGTGTGCGGCCGTTGATTGCCCGGAAGTAGTAGAGGCCCGGCACCACCTGCCAGCCCGGGATGATCGAGCCGTCATAGACGACGCTGAAGTCGAAGTTGATCCCCCACGATGTCTTGGTGCCGGCACCATAGATGGTCGCGCCGCCGTCGTTCGTCCAGCCCCACAGCCCCGCGTCGAGCAATTGCGAAACCGGCGTGCCATCGGGCGAATTGCGGTTGTACTCCTGCTTCAGGTCGGGGAACGAGACGACGACCGCCTCGGCGAGCAGCGTCGCGGTGTCGGCGTGGATTGCGTTCAGGAAGGCGCCATGATCGCCAGGCGTCAGGCTCAATATGCCGGTCAGATGCAGCTGGAAGCGTTTGCTGTCCACGTACTGCCGGCACTCCGCGGCAGGCGCAAAGCCGCCGACGTTGTCACCCGCCTGCCCCGGATTGAAGCAACCTGTGAGCGCAACCGCGTCCTTTGGCCGATAGGAAAGCTCGGCGCCGATGGCCCAGTCTCCGAGCGCGAAGTTGGCCGAAGCTCCATACAGCAGGCGGTTCTCGAGGAAGGTCCATTGAGCCTCGGACTGGCCGTTGATGAACTGCAGGTTCGGTGTCTTGTCGTGATAGTTCATCGCGTACAAGCCGTAGTTCACCGAGCTGCCCTCCGGCTGGAAGTGCATCGCCACCCCCCACTGTCCGCTGTTCTTCGGCAACTGGTTGCCCGCGAGTGGGATGAAGGGGCTGGGCGGAATGCCGAGCGCCGCGGTGGACGCCGGATCTGGGCCGAGATAGATCGGCTGCTGACCGGTGCCGTAGATATCGACCACCGACCAGTAGCCGCCGACCGGCGGGAACCGGGTGCGGTTCCACATGAACTGGTAGTACGCCTCCAGACTCACACCGCTTCCCAGTCCGGCCGACATGCTGATCAACGGTGCGGGAAGAAAAGCTTCCTTGAGCTGGGTGCCAGGTTGGGACAGGCGCTGGATGTCGACTGCGTTGGTCGAGTTGATGCCACCCGGCTGGAACAGGCTCTCACCCCAGTTCAGGTATTGGTTGCCGAGGCGCAAGCCGACTCGCTTGCCGTTGTCGAGCTGCCACTGCTTGCCCACCCACAGATCGAGCAGCGTGATTTCATTCACGACCTCGCCCTTCGCCGCGTCAGAGAGCGGCGTGCGCGCGGTGTCGTTGGCGCCCGGGTCGAGGAGCCAGCGGAAGCGGCCAAGGAACTTCCAGTCGTCGCGAAAGTTGATCAGCAACTCGTGGTTGCCCTTGATATAGCCGGTATAGAGATCGCCGGCGCGGTAGTTCAGGTTGCCGTCGTCGCCGTTGGCCCAGCCGAAGACGTCGGCATTTGCACAATAGGCTGGATCCCCGACGCGCTCGCACGAGGGGTTGGTCGCCCGCAAGCCAAGCCCGGCAGTGACCGTCGAGTCGAGATTGCCGCGCATGCCTTCGGTTTCGAAGGTGAAGGCCTGCGCCGTACCGGCGCACATAAGAGAAGCTGCCAGCGCAATGCGCCCGACTGCCGCGTGGGGGATTCTGCTCATGCTTGTCTCCGGTCGATTTGTTCGAGGCGCCGGCTAGCGATCGCTGATCGCGCGCAGGGTGTCGGCGGTATAGAAGTCCGATCTGAATCGGGGCCCGTTCGGCTCGGTGACCCAGCGCACGTCCGTTCCGGTTCCGGCGGCGTGCATGTCGAACAGGTATCGCCCTTCGGTCAGGTTGTGTTGAACGAAAGCCGATACATCGCAACTGCCGGTCTCGTAAACCGGGATCAGGAAACCCTCACGCACCTTGGCCAACTTGCCTTGGGCGTCATAGTCGTCTGCGACGACCATGTTCCAGCTGTCTTCATCAAGGTAGAAGGTGCGCTTGGGCGCGTTGTGGCGCATGCCCTTCTTGACGGTCGCCTCGACGACCCAGACGCGATGCAACTCGTAGCGGCGCGAAGCAGGATCGATGAAGTCGGGCTTCGCGATGTCGTCAAACTTGCCCTTGAAGTTGTAGGCGCCGAAGCTGTTGTACGGCACGTACATCTCTTTCTTGCCGACGAGCTTCCAGTCGAAGCGATCGATCGTGCCGTTGAAGACAAATGGCTCGTCCAGCGTGTACTGGTTCTCCATCCCGATCTGTGGCGAATCGTATGAATACGAAGGCATGCGTCGCACGCGGCGCTGGCCGGGGAAGTAGTAGAAGGTCTCGCTGCCCGGCTCGTCGAGGAAGAACGTGATCACCAGCCCTTGGCCGGCGAGCGCCGTCGGCGAGTTGTAGGAGAAGTAGGCGTAGTACTCGACCGGCGGCAGCTTTGACAACGGCGTCGAACCCTTCACGCCCCACGGCATGTACGCGGTGAACGCTTGGCCGGCGCGAATCCAGTCGGTACCGCCTTTGCGTGGCGAGACCGAGGTGATGGTGTTCTTGTAGTCGATGCCGACGCCGCGGTAGCGCATCTTCGCGTTCCAGATCGCCTGGGTGCCGTCCTCGGGCATCGGGAACGGATAGCCTGGCATGGTCGCTTCGACCAGGCCCCAGCCGTCGGCACCGATCTTCGCGGTGCCGACGTTTTGCTTTGTATTCGCAGCGACGAAATCCGGCACGCCGCAGGTGCGCCGCGTCGGGTAGATGTCCATCCGGTAGCCCTTGATCTGCTTGAGCATCGCGAGCTGGCCGGGCG
>JBDTSN010000307.1:0-4118 GCA_039931145.1 Burkholderiales bacterium
GCGGCAACCAGTCGGCATTCGAGTTCACCGTGTCGTAGAGCCGCACCAGCGCCTCGATGCGCGGCACGCCGACCTTGAACTGGACGGTGATGATCGCGAGCCCCGGTTGCGATATCGACATCACGTGCTCGACGCCGGCGATTTGCGCCAGCACCTGCTCGGCCGGCGCGGCCACCATCTGCTCGACGTCGCGCGCGGCGGCGCCCGGGAACGGGATCAGCACGTTGGCCATCGTCACGTTGATCTGCGGCTCTTCCTCGCGCGGCGTGACGAGCACCGCGAAGATGCCGAGCAGCAGCGCGACGAGCGCCAGCAGCGGCGTGATCTGTGCCGACTGAAAGAAGCCGGCGATGCGGCCCGAGATGCCGAGGCGCTTTTCCATGGCTCAGCGCACCTGAGCCGCGGCCTGCGGATCGAGCGCGACGCGCTCCCCGGCAGCAACGCCCGCGAGCACCTCGACGCTATCCCCCGTGGCGCGCCCGAGGCGCACCTGACGCAATTGCGGCATGCCCTTCGCATCGACGACATAGACGCCCGTCATCTCGGCGCGCCGCACGACGGCCGACGCCGGGATTGCAAGCTGCGCCGAAGCATCCGCAGCGCCCGGCAGCCAGACGCGCGCGAAGCTGCCGGGTGCGGCGCCCTGAAAGTCAGCGGGAAGCGGGATGCGCAACGTCACGCTGTGGGTTGCGGCGTCCACCGTCGGCAGCACTTGCGCGGACGGCGCGGCGAACCAGCGTCGATCCGCCGGCAGCGCCGGAAACTCGACCTTCGCGCCCTTCACTTCGCCACTTTGCCCGCCTTGCCCGCCATTCACGAGCGCCGATTGCGGCACCGCCGCCGTCACGCGCAGCGCACCGGCTTCGTAGATCGTGAGCAGCGCGCGGCCCGGCATCGCCATGTCGCCGACCGCAACCGGCACTTCAGCAACGATGCCGGCGTAGGGCGCACGCACGACATAAAAGCCCGATTGCGTGCGCGCCGCACCCGCCTGCGAAAGCAGCGCCGCAGCATGCGCCTGCGTCGCCTTGAACTGCGACTCGGCGCGCTCGAGCGCGGCCTGGCTGATGTAGTCCTTCTTGAACAGTTGCTGCTGGCGCTCGTAGTCCTTGCGCGCAACATCAAGCATCGCCTGCGCCGACTTCACCTGCGCCTCGCTGGACGCCGCCGTCTGCTCGGCGGCGCGGGCGTCGATCCGCGCCAGCACCTGGCCGGCCTTGACCACGTCGCCCGCCTTCACGTCGAGCGCCGTCACCGCACCCGGCACCTGGGCTGCGACGACCGTCTGGCGCACCGCCTCGACGACGCCGTCGAACGCCCGGCCTTGAGCCGCGCCGGCAGTCTGCACCGCGGCGGTTGCGAGCTGCGCGGTGGCCTCACCTGCGGCGCTCGCCGCGGCCGACACGCCGCCGGCGGTGAGCGCTACGCACAGCACGATCGTCTTGAACATCGGTCTTCCTTTGCTGGCTCGGTGGTTCGTGCGCCGCCCCGAGGCATTGCCGGAGAGAAGGGGTTGGCATCACACGCTTAGATGATGTATTATTTACGTACTGAGTTAAATAGTCAAGCGTGTTATCATGCAAGCACACAATACTGGAGGTCACTCGGGCATGATTGCGAAATCGCAACTCACTGCCTGTCCCCGTATGGAAGGTCTGCCCAAGGAAGCGCTCGAACAGGTCGCCGCCTATTTCCAGGTGCTGTCCGAACCGACGCGCCTGAACCTGCTCAACCTGCTGCGCGGCGGCGAGCGCATCGTCGGCGAGCTCGCCCTGTTGTGCGGCTTCACTGCGGCCAACGTCTCGCGCCACCTGGCGATGCTGACGCAGCATGGCCTGGTCGAGCGCGAAGTGCGCGGCACGAGCGTCTACTACCACATCGCCGACGAATCGGTCTATGCGTTGTGCGACCTGGTGTGCGGCAACGTCGCACGCGAGCTCGAGCGCAGCGCCAAGGGCCGCGAGGCATTCGCCCGCACCATGCGCCGCACGCGCGGTGCGGCCTCGAAGCCCTGAGACGCGCCGTACGCTATCCCGGCGCCGGGCGAGAATGGCGCCTGAACGAACTGAATTTCACTCCACCGACATGACCGACATCACGCTGAAGAATTTCGAAGCCGACATCATCGAGGAATCGATGCGCCAGCCGGTGCTGCTCGACCTCTGGGCCCCGTGGTGCGCGCCGTGCCGCACGCTCGGCCCGATCCTCGAGAAGGTCGAGAGTGACTACGGCGGGCGCTTCAAGCTCGCCAAGCTCAACAGCGACGACCAGCCCGAGATCGCGAGCCAGTTGAGCCAGGCCTTCGGTGTGCGCTCGATCCCGTTTTGCGTCCTCTTCCATCAGGGTCAGCCCGTGGACGGCTTCGTCGGCGCGCTGCCCGAAGCGCAGGTGCGCGAGTTCCTCGACAAGCATGTACCGAGCGTCGAAGCGCTTGAAGCCGAGGAGCAACTCGAGGAGGCCGGAGCACTCGCCGCGGGCGGCGACCCCGACGCCGCGCTCGCGCACCTGGAGCAGGCGCTTGCCACTGATCCGGACAACGACACAGCGCGTGGCGAGATGGTGACGCTGCTGCTGCAGCAAGGCCGCAACGCCGACGCGCGCGCCGCCTATCAGCCGATGGCGGCGCGAGCGATCAGCGACCAACGCATCGCCGCACTCGGCCACTGGCTTTCGGCCGTCGAGGCGCCCACGGCACGCAGCGCGGACGAGCTTGGCGCCGCGATCGCGCAGAACAAGCGCGACTTCGACGCCCGATTCGCGCTCGCGCAGCGCCATTTCGCCGCCGGCCGCTTCACCGATGCGATGGACGAGTTGCTCGAGATCGTGATGCGCGACAAAGCGTGGAGTAACGAGCTCGCACGCAAAACCTACGTCGCGATCCTCGAGCTGATGACGAAGCCCGCGCCGAAGGCCGCAGCCGCGCCGGCCGCCGCCAAGGGCGCGCTCGAAGTCACCGGCCCGGCGGCGTCGCCCGCGACCGACCCGGTCGTCGACAGCTATCGGCGCAAATTGAGCATGGCGCTGTTTTGACCCCGCACCGCGAACGCGTTCGCGTTCGCCCGTAGCGCGCCGACCCACGACGCAAGGTGATGCTGCTGCTGCGCGGGGCGCCTTATCCTCAGCGGGCTTTCGTCGGCCGCTTCCAGTTCTCGAGCGTCGCCTGCCGCGCACGCGCGACGGTGAGCTTGCCGGGCGGCGCGTCGTCGGTGATCGTCGAGCCGCCGCCTATCGTCGCGCCGTCGCCGATCGTGACCGGCGCGACGAGCACGCAGTTCGATCCGATATGCACATCGGCGCCAATCTCTGTGCGCAGCTTGTTCGCGCCATCGTAGTTGGCGGTGATGCTGCCGGCGCCGAAGTTGACGCGCTCGCCGACGACCGTATCGCCCAGATACGCGAGGTGATTCGCCTTCGCGCCACGCGCCAGCGTCGAGTTCTTCACTTCGACGAAATTGCCGATGTGCACCTCGTCGCCAAGCGCTGCGCCAGGGCGCAGCCGGGCATACGGCCCGACAAGCGCACCGGTGCCGATCGTCGCGCCTTCGATGTGCGTGAACGGATGGATGACCGCGCCCGCAGCGATCTTCGCGTCGCGGATCACGCAATGCGCGCCGATGCGCACGCCATCGCCGAGGCTGACGTTGCCTTCAAAGACGCAGCCGACGTCGATCTCGACATCGCTGCCGCAATGCAGATCGCCGCGCAGGTCGAAGCGCGCCGGATCGGCGAAGCGCACGCCGTCTTCCATCAGCGCATCGGCCTGCGCGCGCTGAACGCGCCGCTCGAGCTCGGCGAGTTGCAGCGGGCTGTTGACGCCCGCCACCTCGGCCTCGTGGCGCGGGTTCGCAGTGACGACCGGCACGCGATCGGCGACCGCCATCGCGACGATGTCGGTCAGGTAGTACTCGCCCTGCGCGTTGTCGTTGGAAAGCATCGCCAGCCAGCGCTTCAGTTGCGTGGTCGGCACCGCCATGATGCCGGTGTAGATCTCGCGGATCGCACGCTGCGCGGGCGTCGCGTCCTTCTCTTCGACGATGCCGCGTACGCGGCCGCCCTCGTCGGCGTCACGGCCCGCGGGGTCGCCGCGCAGCACGCGGCCGTAGCCGGTCGGGTCGGCC
>JBDTSN010000308.1:0-4114 GCA_039931145.1 Burkholderiales bacterium
AGCGAGACCTCGGGCAGCAGCGAGCGCTCCATCACGTACATGTGACCGTCAAACTTGCGCGTCTCCTTGCCCTCGGCGATGAGTGTGCCGACGCCGGTGCGGGTGAAGAACGCCGGGATACCCGCGCCACCCGCACGCAGCTTCTCGGCGAGCGTGCCCTGCGGCGTGAATTCAAGCTCAAGTTCGCCCGCGAGGTACTGGCGCTCGAACTCCTTGTTCTCACCGACGTAGCTCGAAATCATGCGTTTGATCTGGCGCGTCTGGAGCAGCACGCCCAGGCCGAAACCGTCGACGCCGGCGTTGTTCGAGATCACCGTCAGGTTCTTCACGCCCGAATCGTGTAATGCGGCGATCAGTGCTTCCGGAATGCCGCACAGACCGAAGCCGCCGACTGCGATCAGCTGGCCGTCGCTCACGATGCCTTCCAGGGCTTTGGCCGCGCTGGGATAGACCTTGTTCATTGACGATCTCCTTGTGTCCAGCGGCGAGGGTACAACGTAATGCAATACGTGGTCGTTACGTAGAATTGACTATGCTCGACTATCGCAATGCGTTCGACCTCGCGCCCGTCGGGCTGGTGCTGTCGCGCAACCGGTTGATGCTCGATTGCAATCGACGCCTGTTCGAGATGTTTGCCGCGTCGCGCGAAGCGATCGTCGGCCAGAGTTTCGAGATGCTCTACCCCTCCGCGGGCGAGTTCGAGCGCACCGGCGAGCGCATCGTCGCAAGCCTGGATAGGGATGGCTTCTACGCCGACGAACGGGTGATGCGGCGGGTCGGTAGCGTCGCCTCCGACAAGCCCGGCAAGCCGGGCGTTGCGACCGGCGAACTCTTCTGGTGTCGCGTCTCGGGCCGCGCGCTCGACCTGCGCCATCCGCACGCCGAAGGCATCTGGAGCTTCGAGGACCTGTCGTCGCGCCGCCAGTTGCGCGTCGAGCTCACCCCCCGCGAGCGCGAAATCGCCGCGCTTTTGATCGACGGCCTGACGAGCAAATTGATCGGCCGCAGGCTCACGATCAGCCCGCGCACGGTGGACATCTACCGCGGCCGCTTGATGCGCAAGTACGGGGCGGCAACTACCGCCGAACTCATCAAGCGCGTGCTTTCGGCGTGAATGCGGCGAGACTTCATGCGCTCAGTTCAGATCCCCGGCGAGCCGCCAGCTTCGCCGCAGTTCTTCGGGCCACTCGCCGCGATCGATCAGAGCATCGATCGCGTCGCTTTCGCGCCCGCACTCCAAGCCCTGCGCCGCGAGCCATTCATCGTCGAAGTAGGTGTGCCTGTAGCGCTCGCCGGCGTCGCACAGTAACGTGACGATCGAGCCTTGCTGGCCGTGTGCGGCCATGCTGCGCGCGCAGGCGAGCGCTCCGACGAGATTGGTGCCGGTCGAGCCGCCGACGCGCCGACCGAGGCGCACGCTGAGCGAATGCATCGCCGCCAGGCTCCATACGTCGGGCACCTTGACCATCGCGTCGAGCACGCCTGGAACGAAAGACGCCTCGACGCGAGGCCGGCCGATCCCTTCGATGCGCGAGCCCTCCTCCAGCGTCAACGAAGGGTCGCCGCCAACGTAGTGGTCGAAGAACACCGAGCGCTCGGCATCGACGCCGCAGACGCGCGTGTCGTGGCGGCAGTAATGCACATAGCGGCCGATCGTCGCCAACGTGCCGCCGGTGCCGGCGCTGGAGACGATCCACGCAGGGCACGGGTGCGTCTCCTTGTGCATCTGGGTGTAAATGCTCTCCGCAATGTTGTTGTTCGCACGCCAGTCGGTCGCGCGCTCGGCGTGTGTGAACTGGTCCATGTAGTGGCCACCGAGTTCGCCCGCGAGGCGCTCGCTCTCGGCGTAGATCGCGCCCGCACCTTCGACCAGATGGCAGCGCCCACCATGGAACTCGATCGCAGCGATCTTCTGCACCGAGGTGCCGCGCGGCATCACGGCGATGAACGGCAGATCGAGCAGGCGCGCAAAGTACGCCTCACTGATCGCGGTCGATCCGCTCGACGCCTCGACGATCGTCGAGCCCTCGTTCAGCCAGCCATTGCAAAGCGCATACAGGAACAAGCTGCGCGCAAGACGATGCTTGAGGCTACCCGTCGGGTGGCTCGATTCGTCCTTCAGGTAGAGCGAAATGCCTGCGAATCCAGGCAGCGCAACCGGGATCAGGTGGGTATCGCTCGAGCGCTGAAAATCGGCCTCGATGCGGCGGATCGCCTCGCGCACCCAGGTTCGGCGGACGTCGCTCTTGATCGCGGCCATCTTCAGGCCCTCACTCCAGTATCTCGCGCAGCCAATCCGGCAGCGGCAAAGTCTTCTTCGCCGGGAAGTCGAGCCAAACCGTCGTCGCCCCACCCGTTGCGTAGACCACGCCAGGTTCGTCACTGCGCTCCAAAGTGACGAAGGTGTCGAAACTCGATCGCCCCACATTGCCCACGTAGTGACGCGCCCGAATGTCACCCGGGTACTCGAGCTGGCGGATGAAATTGCAGAACGCGTTGACGATGACGAAGCCCTCGCCATCGGGCTTGAGCGTATTGCCCAGCGTATGCATCCACTCGATGCGGATGGTCTCGAAATAACGGAAGTAGAGCGTGTTGTTGACATGGCCCATCGCGTCCATGTCGCCCCAACGGATTGGGATCACCATCTCGTAGACAAGCTTCTTCTGTTCAGGGATATCGATGCGCATGTGCGGGCCTCGGGCGGATCAGGATGAATAGGGCGGGCTTGAGTGTGTCGCGGCACGGTAGCAGCTCTCGTACAGCAGGCTGCCATGCGCATCGAAGCTCTTGCGGGCCACGCACTGCGCGCCCATCGCGCGGTAGAACGCCTCGGCCTCGTTGCCGTCGACGCACCACAGACGCAGGGCAACGAAGCCTGCCCCATGTAGCCACGCGTTGCTGGCACCCCAGAGTGCGCGACCGACGCCTTTGCGCTGCAACGGCGGGTCGAGATAGATCGCGAACAGTTCGCCGTCGAGCGCCGCAGCGGGGTCGTCCGACTCCTGCACGCGATAGGGCCCGACACTTGCAAATCCGGCGATGCAGCCCTCGAGTTCTGCAACGAGCACCTGGCGGCGCAACGAAGCGTCGGCGTGCCGCGCGGTCTCATGGGTCCAGAGCTTCTCGCGCTGCGCAAACGAAAAGTCATCGAAGACCGCTTGCGGAAACACACCGGTATAGGTCGCGACCCAACTGTCCCAGTGAATACGCGCAATCGCTGGCGCGTCCCCGACCCGTGCGCTGCGAATACGTACGCCTGCCATCGTCAGTCGGGGTCGATCCCGAGTTCGCTTGCGATCCGTGCGACGGTCGCGCGCAGCGCTGCGACCTCGCTAGACAGGCGTGCCTGCTCGGCCTTGAGCGCAGCAATCTCGCCGGCAGCGACGAAATCCTCGTCATCCGTCGCAATCGACCTTGGCGCGGCGACCTCACCGCACAGCAGATGCGCCCAGCGCTGCTCGCGCGCGCCCGCCGCGCGTGGCAGCTTGACGACGAGCGGCGGCTCGCGTGCGGAGAGCTCGCCCAGAAAGCCCTCGACCGACGAGATGTCGGCAAAGCGATGCAGCCGCTCGGTCGTTGCGCGCAGCTCGGCCACGGTCTGCGGCCCGCGCAGCATCAGCAGAGTGAGGATCGCCTCCGATTGCCCCGGCACGCCGAGCACGCGTTTGAAGTTGTGTTCGTAGCGGCTCACGCGGCTACCACTGACTTCGATCACGAGCGCAAGCGCCTTCAGGTCATCGATCGCGACCAGCACCTCGGCATCGGTCGCGTTGATCACGGGCTCGCGCGCCGTCTTCTGGTTGCAGCCGAGCACGAGCGTGTTGAGCGACAGTGGATAGCTGTCGGTGACCGTGTGCTGCTTCTCGACCAGCACGCCGAGCACGCGAGCTTCGAGGGGCGAGAGTAGGCGCAGGGTTGTTGCCATTCAGTTCCTCCCCGGCGGTGCTGGGAGCGAACCATTTCGTACAGAGCGACGCTGACAAGAACCCTGTGGACACCCCTCGTTTGCCGTTCGCAAGCCGCCGTAAGTCAGGAGCACTTCGGCGTCGCGCCAGGCGGTGCCCGCCGGGGGCTCATGCTTCCGCGGTCGGCGCTGCGCGCCGACTGCACT
>JBDTSN010000309.1:0-4110 GCA_039931145.1 Burkholderiales bacterium
GGTAGTGGACGAACTTGCTGCGCTTGTCGAAGAACGCGGTGTCGTATTCGTCGGCCTCGATGACAAACAGCGGCCGCGCGCCTGCCGCGCCATCGCCGGATCGCGACCCCGTGCTCGGCGATCCAACTCGTGCGGACACACCGAAGTTGAGCGGCACGCCGCCAACCAGGAAGCCCGGCGTGAGGCCGGCCTTCTCTAGCACCCAGGCGAGCATCGAGGTCGTCGTCGTCTTGCCGTGCGTGCCGGCGACGGCAAGCACATGGCGGCCTTGCAGCACATGCTCGGCGAGCCATTGCGGGCCGCTCGTGTAGGGCGCGCCGGCGTCGAGGATCGCCTCCATCAGCGCGTTGCCGCGCGTGACGACGTTGCCGACGATGAACAGATCCGGCGCAAGTGCGAGTTGATCGGCGCCGTAGCCTTCGATCAATTCGATCCCGAGCGCGCCGAGCTGATCGCTCATCGGCGGATAGACGTTCGCGTCGCAACCGGTGACCTTGTGGCCGGCCTCGCGCGCGAGCGCCGCAAGCCCGCCCATGAAAGTGCCGCAGATGCCGAGGATGTGGATATGCATGGAGTTCGATTCGGTGTGCGACGTCGATAGCGCGTCGCGCAATGCCAGTGCCGGAGCCGCGCGCTGCGCGAAGGCGCCGTTGCGTCAGGCGGCCAGCGTGCGGAACGCCTCCTGTGCCGCGGCAATGCTCGCGGCGAGCTCGGCGTCGCCGTGCGCCGCGCTGACGAACCCGGCCTCGTACAAGGCCGGCGCCAGGTACACGCCGCGATCGAGCATTGCATGGAAGAAGGCGTTAAAGCGCTCCTTGTCGGTCGCCATCACTTCGCCGTAATTCTGTGGCAGCGGATCGTTGAAAGCGCGGGTGAAGAAAAAGCCGAACATACCGCCGAGGCTGTCGCCGCACATCGGCACGCCGGCGTCGCGTGCCGCGGCGAGCAGCCCGGCGACGAGCGCGCGCGTGTTGCCGGCGAGCGTGTCGAAGAAGCCCGGGCGCTGGATTTCGCGCAGCGTCGCCAGGCCGCAGGCGGTCGCGACCGGGTTGCCCGACAGCGTCCCCGCCTGATAGACCGGGCCGAGTGGCGCGAGTTGCTCCATGACCGCGCGCGATGCGCCGAACGCGGCGAGCGGCATGCCACCGCCGATCACTTTGCCGAACACGCTCATGTCGGGCGCGAAGCCGGGGAGCGCCTCGGCAAACAGGCTTTGGGCGCCGCCGAGGGCGACGCGAAAGCCCGTCATGACCTCATCGAACACAAGCAGTGCGCCGTGCGCGGTGCACAGCTCACGCAGCCGCTGCATGAAGGGCAGGCTCGCGCGAACGAAATTCATGTTGCCGGCGATCGGCTCGATGATGACGCAGGCAATCTCGCTGCCCTGGGTTGCAAAAGCCTCTTCGAGCTCGGCGACGTTGTTGTATTCGAGCACGATCGTGTGCTGCACGACCTCGGGCGGCACACCGGCGCTCGTCGGGTAACCGTGCGTCGCGAGGCCGGAGCCGGCCTTCACGAGCAGCGCGTCGGCGTGGCCGTGGTAGCAGCCTTCGAACTTGATCAATTTGGAGCGCCCGGTCGCGCCGCGCGCAAGGCGAATCGCGCTCATCGCCGCTTCGGTGCCCGAGCTCACGAGGCGGATCTGCTCGACGCTCGGCACGAGCTTCAATATCTCTTCGGCGAGCTCGACCTCGCGCTCGGTTGGCGCGCCGAACGAGAGGCCGTCGCGGGCAGCTTTCTCGACCGCCTCGAGCACGGCCGGGTGGCCGTGGCCAAGGATCATTGGGCCCCAGGAGCCGATGTAGTCGATGTAGCGCTTGCCGTCGGCGTCCCACAAATAGGGGCCCTGCGCACGGGCGATGAAGCGCGGCGTGCCGCCGACGGCGCGAAACGCGCGCACCGGCGAATTGACGCCGCCGGGGATGACGCGCTGCGCGCGCGCGAACAGGGCGTCGCTGCGCGTGTGTCCAAGCTGATCAGTGGACATGGCGCGGATCCCTTGGCGTCATCTCGCTGCCGTCCTCGGCGCCGGGCTCTTCCTCGTCCTCCGGCGCAAGCGCCCAGAAGAATCTGTCCGGGATGACGTTGCCCATGCCGGGGCGAAAACCGGCGTCGAGCGCCTGATCGAGGAAGGCGAGCGCCTCGCCGACCGCGGCGTGCAGCTCGGCGCCCGACGCGAGCAGCGCGGCGAGCGCGGCCGACAGCGTGTCGCCGGCGCCGACGAAGGCGACGTCGAAGCGCTCGAACTTCTCGCCGGTGACCGCGCCTTGCGGCGAGGCGAGGACGTTGTCAATGAACTGCTCGGCGCCGGCGGTATTCGGGAGCAGCACGCTCGTCACGAGTACGAAGCGCGCCCCGTGGCGGCCGGCGGCGACCGCGAGTTCGCGCGCCGAGGCCGGGCGCTCGGCACTCCAGTCGGGCAGCAGGAAGTCGGTCAACGTCTGATGGTTGCCGACGAGCACCTCGGTCTGCGGCAGCACGAGCTCGCGAAACGCGTCGAGGTACGCCTGCTGATCGTCCTCCTCCACCCACGCAAGATTCGGCAGGTAGGCAACGAGCGGCACGTCGGGGTAGTCCGACAGCACTTCTGCGACTGCGCTCACACCCTCCGCCGAGCCGAGAAAGCCTACTTTCCAGGCGCTGATTGTTACGTCTTCGAGTACGCTGCGCGCCTGCTCGACAACGACTTCGGCGTCGAGCGCGCTGTGCTCGAAGATCTCGGCCGTGTCGCGGAGAACGACCGAAGTCACGACCGGCAGCGCGTGCGCGCCCATCGCGGCGATCGTCGCGATGTCGCCGGCGATACCGCCGGCGCCGGTCGCGTCGCTCGCGTTGAAGCTCATCACGCACGCCGGGGGCGGCTGCTCTTGAAGCAATGGCGCGCCGGCTTCGTCGGTGGCTTCGGGGGAGGGGGTTGCTGGCATGGCAGGCGGCTCTGGGATCGGATCGGCTGCGCACATGGGCCCGCCGTCACATAGGGAAAAGGCCGCAACAAACCTCTAGCGAATAGTGAGGAATGTTGCGTATGTGCCTACGACTGATTGTTTTTTTGCAGAGTGCCGTGGCTACAATCTTTTCTCATTGTAGTGAACCGGTGGTAGCGACGTGAGCGAATTTCGGACCTGGATGTGCCTGATCTGCGGCTGGATATACGACGAGGCTGTGGGCGATCCCGAACATGGCGTCGCCCCGGGTACGCGCTGGGAGGACGTGCCGATGAACTGGACCTGCCCGGAATGCGGCGCGCGCAAGGAAGACTTCGAATTGGTTCAGATCTGACGCGACGCTGCCGATAACAGCCCAGGATGGCGCGCCAGGGGGGCGAGCCTTGTGCCCGTTGAGGAGAATGTCCGGTGAGCAACGAAGCCTTGGCTGCAGCGCCGCTCCAGGCCGCCCGCGTGCTGGTCATCGATGACAGCAACACGATCCGGCGCAGCGCGGAAATCTTCCTGCGCCAGGGCGGTTACGAAGTCTTGCTCGCGGAAGATGGCTTCGACGCCCTCTCCAAGGTCAACGACCACGACCCCGATCTGATCTTCTGCGACATCCTGATGCCGCGACTTGACGGTTATCAGACCTGCGCCATCATCAAGCGCAACCCACGCTTTTCCGGCGTGCCGGTGATCATGCTGTCGTCCAAGGATGGCCTCTTCGACAAGGCGCGCGGCCGCATGGTCGGCTCCGACGACTACCTCACCAAGCCGTTCACCAAGGACCAGTTGCTGCTGGCGGTCGAACAGCACAAGCGCGTCATCGCCTGAGCGAGTCTCGACGCCCGCTCTCCGACAAGCGCCCGCGCGCAGCCAGACCGAGGACACGAAACCATGGCAATCCAGAAAATCCTGTTGGTCGACGACTCGAAGACCGAACTGCACTTCCTCTCCGACGTGCTGACCAAGCGTGGCTACAAGGTGCGCACCGCCGAGAACGGCGAGGACGCAATGCGCCGCCTGGGAGAGGACAAGCCCGACCTGATCCTGATGGACGTCGTCATGCCGGGTCAAAACGGCTTCCAGCTGACGCGCTCGATCACGCGCGATTCGCGCTTCACCGGCGTGCCGGTGATCATGTGCACGAGCAAGAACCAGGAAACCGACAAGGTCTGGGGCA
>JBDTSN010000310.1:0-4089 GCA_039931145.1 Burkholderiales bacterium
GAGGCGCGCGCGCGCGGCTATGCACCGGCACGGTTCTCGTTCAACACCGGCGACGGCCGCTGCCCCGATTGCGAAGGCCAGGGCCTGCGCACGATCGCGATGAGCTTCCTGCCCGACGTGAAGGTGCTGTGCGGCACATGCCACGGTGAACGCTTCAACGCCGAAACGCTCGCCGTGAGCTGGCGCGGCAAGAGCATCGGCGACGTGCTGAAGATGGAGGTGGACGAGGCGGTCGAGTTCTTCGTCGCGTTGCCCAACATCGCGCATCCGCTGCAACTGCTGAAGGACGTCGGCCTCGGCTACCTCACGCTCGGCCAGCCGTCGCCGACACTGTCGGGCGGCGAGGCGCAGCGCATCAAGCTCGTCAGCGAGCTCGTCAAAGTCAAGGATGATCTGACGCGTCGCGGCCAGAAGGCGCCGCACACGCTTTACGTCCTCGACGAGCCGACCGTCGGCCTGCACATGGCGGATGTCGAGAAGCTCGTCCGTGTCCTGCACCGCCTCGTCGATGGTGGCCATAGTGTTGTCGTCATCGAGCACGATCTCGACGTGATTGCCGAGGCCGACTGGGTGATCGACCTCGGCCCCGAAGGCGGCGCGGGGGGCGGGCGCATCGTCGCCGAGGGCACGCCTGAGCAGATCGTCGCTTCGGGCAGCCACACGGGCGCGGCTCTGGCGCCGGTACTGAACCGGGCCTGAGGCGGCTGAATCTCGACCGGCAGGTGTTTTGCGAGCGGCCAGCGCGCGGCGGCGCGATGGTGTTTCCAGAGTGCGCGGGGTCCTCGGTCACTCCCGGCGACGCCGGTAGACTGCGCGCCACAGGAGGCCTCACATGCATCTGAACGCACCCAGAACTGGCGCCGCGAATCCGGCGCGGCCGAACAAGATCGTGAGTGCCGCCGAGGCGGTGCGGTTGATCCATGACGGCGACACGGTCGCCACCGGCGGCTTCGTCGGCATCGGCTTTGCCGAAGGCATCGCAATCGCCCTCGAAGAGCGGTTTCTGGCGACGCAGGCCGAGACCGGGCAGGGCGCGCCGCGCGACCTGACGCTCTTCTACGCGGCCGGCCAGGGCGACGGCAAGGACCGCGGGCTGAACCACTTCGGCCATGTGGGGCTCGTCAAGCGCGTCGTCGGCGGGCACTGGGGTCTGTGCCCCAAGCTGCAGGCGCTTGCCGTCGCCGGCGAGATCGAGGCCTACAACCTGCCGCAGGGCGTGATCTCGCACATGTTTCGCGACATCGCCGCCGGCAAACCGGGCACGCTGAGCGCGGTCGGGCTCGACACCTTCGTCGATCCACGCCACGGCGGCGGCAAGGTGAATGCAGTGACGACCGAGGACTTGGTGCGGCTGATGGAGATCGACGGCGAGGAGGTGCTGTTCTACAAAGCCTTCCCGGTGCACGTCGGCGTCATCCGCGCGACGACCGCCGACGCCGACGGCAACCTGACGATGGAGCGTGAGGCGCTGACGCTCGAGGCGCTCGCAATTGCAATGGCGGCGCACAACAGCGGAGGCGTCGTCATCGCGCAGGTCGAGCGGATTGCCGAGCGTGGTTCGCTCAATCCAAGGCAGGTGAAGATCCCGGGCGTGCTCGTCGATTGCGTCGTCGTCGCCGAGCGCCCCGAGCATCACATGCAGACCTTTGCCACGCAGTACAGCGCAGCGTTCGCGGGCGAGATCCGGGTGCCGATGAGCACGCTCGCGCCGCTGGCGATGAGCGAGCGCAAGTGGATCGCGCGCCGCGCCGCGCTCGAACTCAAGCGCAACAACGTCGTCAACCTTGGCATCGGTATGCCCGAGGGCGTCGCCAATGTCGCGAACGAAGAAGAAGTGATCGACCTGCTTACGCTTACCGCCGAGCCGGGCGTGATCGGCGGCATTCCGGCGAGCGGGCTCAACTTCGGCGCGGCGGTCAACACGCAGGCGATCATCGACCAGCCGAGCCAGTTCGACTTTTACGACGGCGGTGGGCTCGACATCGGGGTGCTCGGCCTGGCGCAGGCCGACGCGCAGGGCAATCTGAACGTCAGCCGCTTCGGGCCGCGGCTCGCAGGTGCGGGTGGCTTCATCAACATCAGCCAGGCGGCGCGCGAGGTGGTGTTCGTCGGCACCTTCACCGCGGGCGACCTGCGTGTGCACGTGGAAGGCGGACGCGTGTGCATCGACAGCGAAGGCACGCAGAAGAAGTTCGTGCACGAGGTCGAGCAGCGCACCTTCAGCGGCGCCCGCGCACTCGCGCGCGGCCAGCGCGTGCTCTACGTGACCGAGCGCTGCGTGTTCCGCCTGGCGCCGACCGACGCCGGCGCGAGCACGCTGGAACTGATCGAGATCGCGCCCGGCATCGATCTGGAGCGCCAGATCATTGCGCAAATGGATTTCGTTCCCGCGATCAGCCCGGAGTTGCGATTGATGGATGCGAGCCTGTTCGCGGAAGCGACGATGAACCTGCGTGAACGCATGCTGACGCTGCCGATCGCCGAACGCATCGAATTCGACGCCCGAAGTCGCGTGCTGTTCGTCAATTTCGAGGGCTTGTCGATCGATGGCATGGCAGATATCGACGAGATCGAGGCCGGGATCGCTCGCCTGCTTGCGCCGCTTTCCGAGCGCGTGAACGTGGTCGTCAACTACGACCACTTCAGCATCCGCCCGGAGCTGATGGATGCCTACAGCACGATGGTGCAGCGTCTGCAGGAGCGCTACTACGCGAAGGTAACGCGCTACGGCGCGAGCAGCTTCGTCAAGGCACGGCTCGAAGGAGCGAACTGACGGGCCGCCGCCGCACGGCGCCGCTTTGAAGTTGCCGAGCTACGTGCGTGCCGAGTGGAGGGCGGCGCGTCGGGTGCGGATCGCGTGCAGCACGCGCCAGCCGAGCAGTGTGCCGATGATCACCGCATACACCGCGACTTCGGCGAAGTCGTGCTTGCCCGCGCGCATCCAGAAGAAGTGCAGCAGCGCGAGCAGCGCGATCACGTAGACGAGCTTGTGCAGCGCTTGCCAGCGCTTCGCGCCGAGTGCCTTGATCGCGCGGTTGAATGAGGTCGCGGCGAGCGGCAGCATCAGCATGAAGGCGGCGAAGCCGACGAGGGCGAACGGGCGCTTCGGGATGTCGCGCGCAATCGCATGCAGGTCGAACCCCATGTCGAGCCATGCGTAGGACAGGAAATGCAGCACGAGGTAGAAGAATGTGAACAGGCCCAGCATGCGCCGAAAGCGCGCCAGCTCCGGCCGCCCCGTCCATTGCCGCAAAGGCGTAACAGCAAGCGTTACGCACAGCAGGCGCAACACCCAGTCGCCGGTGCCGCGGATCAGCGCCTCGGCCGGGTTGGCGCCGAGAGTATCGGCCACTGCGCCATAGAAGAGCGAGGCGAACGGCAGCAGGCAGATTGCGAAGAGCAGTGGCTTGGCGGCGGGATGCAGTAACGCGCTTCTGCGGCGGGCGGGTCGCGCGGTGCGCGCGGAGGCAGTCAAGACGTTGGCGGAGTTCAATTGACGCGGCCCCCGCCGATCAGTAGTACTTCTTCAGGTCCATGCCGGCGTAGAGCTGTCCGACCTGCGCTTCGTAGCCGTTGAACATCAGCGTCGGCCGCTTCTTCGCAAAGAGGCCGTCCTCGCCGATGCGGCGCTCGGTGGCCTGGCTCCAGCGCGGATGGTCGACCTTCGGATTGACGTTGGAGTAGAAGCCGTACTCGCTCGGCAAGGCAGTCTCCCAGCTGGTGGCCGGCTGCTTTTCGACGAAGCGGATCTTGACGATCGACTTGCCGGACTTGAAGCCGTACTTCCACGGCACGATCAGGCGCACGGGCGCGCCGTTCTGGTGGGGCAGCACCTCACCGTACAGGCCGAACCACAGCATCGCCAGCGGTTGCATGGCCTCGTCCATGCGCAACCCTTCGACATAGGGCCAGTCGAGCACGTTGGCGCTGAGACCGGGCATCTGCGCGCTGTCAGCGAGCGTCACGAACTGCAGGTACTTGGCGTTGCCGGTAGGCTCGACCTTGCGGATCAGTTCGGCCAGCGAATAGCCGATCCAGGGCACCACCATCGACCAGCCTTCAACGCAGCGCAGGCGGTAGATCCGGTCC
>JBDTSN010000311.1:0-4081 GCA_039931145.1 Burkholderiales bacterium
GTCGTTGGCGCTGCAGTTGGCGAACCTGCGCGCGCGCGCAGCGCCTGCGCCGTTTCGCGGTCGAAGCTGCGCAGGCGCGGGTCGGCGTCGAGCCGGAACGCCTCTTCCGAAAACGCTTGCAGTGGATGCTCGATCACGAGCCGCGTGTGCGCCGTCGGCGCGCCCCCGCTGATCGCAGGCAGCAGCGTGTCGAGCAGCTCGGAGACGAGCGTCGACGGCGGCAGCGGTGCGTTGTCGCGCACGCTGCGGCCGGTGTAGCTCATGTAGAAGTGCCCGCGCGTGGCGAGCAGCAGATCGAGGAACAGGTTGCGCTCGTCGGTGCGCCGCTGGCGGTCGCCGGCACGTGGCTCGTGCGCGATGAGGTCGAACTCGGCCTGGCGGCTTCGGGACGGGAAGGCGCCGTCGTTGAGGCCGATTGCGCAAATCGTCGCGTAGGGCAGATGGCGCAGGCTGCTCATCGAGGCGAAGGTGACCGCACCGCCCGGCACGCCGCCGCGCGCGGAATCGTCGAGTGTGCGGGCGAGCGCGTGGCGCACGACGTCGAGCGTCAGCGGCGGCTCGGGCGCGGCCTGGCGCAGCTCATCGGCGAGCGATGCGATCGTCGCCAGCACTTCGCGCTCGTCTTGCAGTGCATCGTCGTCGTCCGGTGCGCTGAAGCGCTGAAGGACGTCGGCGAGCAGCGCCGGCCACGCCGCGGCCGGCAGCGGCGCGCCGAGCTCGCGGCGCAGCGCCGTGAGCGCATCGACGAACTGCCACAAGGCGCCAAGCGCAACGCCGTCCGAGCCCTCGACGTCGCCCGCCGGCAGCATGCCATCGAGCGGTGTATCGACGTGGGTCGGCAGCGCGTAGCCGAGGTAGAGGCGCGACAGGCCGTCGGCAAAGCTGTGCCGCGATTGCGCCGGAACGCCAAAGCTCGCGCGGTGATCGGCGTCGAGCGCCCAGTGCACTCCGGCGTCTTGCAGCCAGGCGTGGACGCGATCCAGATCGTCTCTCTCAAGAGCAAAGCGGCGCGCGACGAGTGGTTGCTGCAGCACGCCGAACACGCTGCTCGCAGTAAAGCGCGAGCCGACGAGCGCGAGCACTTCGAGCAGGACGCGCGCCGACGCGTTGACGTGGCTGCGCGCGCGGCCGGTGATCTGATGCGCGATGCGGCGATCGGCGGGCACGGTGCCGAAGACGGCGTCGATCAGCGGCGCGGCGGCGTCGAGATCGGGCGTGACGACGAGGATGTCGGAGAGCTGCGGTGCGTCCGCTGAGTCCGGCGTGGCAAAGAGCGCGAGCAGCCGGTCGTGCAGCACCTCTAACTCGCGGGCGAGCGAGTGGCAGACGTGGACTTCAATGCTGCGATCGTCGGGCGCGAGTGTGACTGAGCTGGGCGCCAGATCCTCCATGTCGAGGATCGAGCGTTGCAACCGCGCGAGCAGGCTCGCGCCTTCGGGCTCATCGAAGTGCGCCTCGTCGATCACTGCATCGCCCGCGGCGGCGATGAGCAGGCCGAGCTGCGCCTTTGTCTGCACCCCCCACCCGGCGAGCAGACGGTTTCCGACTTCGTGGTGCAGTTCCCGGCCCGGCACCGAACGCGTTGCGAGGTAGGCGAGGCGACGGCGATCGACGACTTCGAGCCAATACTCGCGGCACGGATTGAGCGCATAGACGTGCACATCGGCGCAACGGCCAAGCGTTTGCAGCAGCCCGAGGTGCAGCGGCGCGAGGCTGGGGAGGGCAAACACATGCACCTCGTCGGGCAGCTGGCCTCTAGCGACGAGCGCAGCGCCGCGCGATTCAAGCATCCTGGCGAAGGCTGCTGCCGGGTGCTCCGCGCCGGCCTCGGCGCCGAGGCGCTGCCAGAGCGCGGCTTGCCACGCTTGATCGGCCGCAGCGGCTGCATCTCCCGCCGCGATCGGCAGTGTGCGTGCTTCAGCCCAGGCGGCAAGCCAGTCGGGGCGGAAGGTGATGTACTGGTCGAAGAGCTCGGCGAGCTGCGTGGCCAGCTCGTAGCGCATCACCGCATCGGCGCGCGCGAGATAGTCGCGCAGGCGGGGCTGCGGCGCGAACCACGCGGGCTCGTCGAACGCAGCGAAGATGCGCCACGCGAGGACGCCGGGCGCGAACGGAGATTCGGCCTGCACACCGGGGACGACGCGTGCAATCAAGCTCCACAGCCACTGCGCGAGGTAGTCGAAGCGCACGTTGGCGCAGATGCCGTGGCGCCGCGCGATCGCGAGCGTCAACTGGCGGCGCACCGCAGCGCTCGGCACGATGACTTGATCCGGCGCGAAGACCGACGGCCGCGTGCGTTCGGCGAGCCGATCGATGAGCAACCCGGCGAGGCGCTCGTAGCGGTTGGCGAAGTGGATCGTCAGCATGGAGGATTGGGCGGCGGCGGTGGCATTGTCGTTGCGGGGCGTCGATCGGTGGCACGAACGCCGGCGCAGGAGACCGCGTCATCGAGCGCGGCCACGTGTCGCACAGGATGCACGCTCACAAGCTCATGGCGTGAGGCTGTGGCGTTGGCCATGCCGGCAAGTCGGTCCGGCCGGCATCCCCGAGAATGCGCGCGGGGGCAGACGTCTGAATACTGCTGCTCGCGGTCGCCCACCGTGCGATCACGGTGCAAGTTCGAACCACCTGCCCGCACGCATCACGCCGCGTGCATGTGCAACCAAAGGGGGAAGCCGATGAAGATGCTGTTCGCGGTGGCTGCATTGCTCGTGTCGATTTCCGTCGGCGCACAGCCGCTCGAGAAGACGAGCGTGCGTGTGGCCGGCTATGAGGTGCCGATCGAAGTCGCGCGCCCCGACGGGCCGGGGCCGCACCCCGGCGTGCTCTACATCCACGCCAAGCGCGGCTTCGAGGACGAGGATCGGGCGCACATGCGCGAGCTCGCGGCGCAGGGCTTCCTGGTGCTCGCGCCGGACTGGCAGGCGGGCAACATGATCGAGCGCTGGCCGGATCGGCATCACCCCGAAAGCGAGGCCGATGTCGAGGCTGCGCTCGACGCGCTGCGCGCGCGCGGCGATGTCTGCAGGCGGCCGGTCGGCGTCGTCGGCATGTCGCGCGGGCCGTACTACGCGATTCGGCTCGCGGCGAAGCGCCCGGCCGACATCGCGGCGATCGTCTCCTACTACGGCCACTTCCAGAATCCGAATGCGCCCGAGCCGCAGCAGCTTTTTTCGGTTGCGCCCGAGGTGCTCACGATCACCGCGCCGGTGCTGATGCTGATCGGCGACGCCGACTTCGAGCTTCGTCGCATGAACAACGGCCGCGCCTTCTACGCGCTGTGGGAGCGCAGCGTGCCGGTCGAACTGCAGATGTACCCGATGGCGAGGCGCGCGTTCGACTTTCGCGCCGACGCTTCGCCCGAAGAGAAGATCGCGACGCGCCATGCTCGGGCGCGTGCCGTGCAGTGGCTGCGGCAGTACATGTTGCTTGGGCCGGACGGGCGCTGCTGACAGTGCTGCACTTCAGGCCCACAGCGAGCGAACGCGGCTTGCGACGTCCATCGGCGCTGGAACTGATGCTGCCGCGGCCGGCGCGGCGGGATCGATACTCGGCGCCGGCCCAATCCTCTCGAACTGCGCCGCCACCTCGGGCGGAATGAAGCGCGACAACGTTGCGTACACATGCCGGTCGCCGAACTGCGACTGCTGGTGCACGTAGAAGCGTTGCGGGACGAGCAGGCTCAGGTGGTCGCGCGCGCGCGTCATCGCGACGTAGAGCAGGCGGCGCTCTTCCTCGATCTCGGCGCTGCTGCCGGTCGCCATGTCCGACGGCATGCAGCCGTCGACGACGTTGAGGATGTAGACGGCGTTCCACTCCTGGCCCTTGGCCGAGTGGATCGTCGACAGGATCGTGTAGTCCTCATCGAGCAGCGGAACGCCGGATTCGTCGCTGCTCGCGCCGGGCGGGTCGAGCGTCAGCTCCGTCAGGAAGCGCTCGCGCGTTGCGTGGCCGGCTGCCATGCGCGCGAGTTGGGCGAGGTCGGCGGCGCGCATCGCGGCGTCGTCGTGCAGGCGTTCGAGTTGTGGAGTGAGCCAGCGTACGACACCTTCGATCTCGGCCGGCCACGGCGAGTCTTCTT
>JBDTSN010000312.1:0-4076 GCA_039931145.1 Burkholderiales bacterium
CGACCCCTTGGTTCGTAGCCAAGTACTCTATCCAACTGAGCTACAGCCGCACAGCGGCGAATTTTAGCATGTAGGTGCGGCGAGTTCAGCTGCTCAGCCGCGCGCGCTTAGCCGATCTGCGACGCCGCGGCGAAGCACTCGGCGGCGCGCGTCTCGTCGCCCTGTTCGCGCGCGAGCTGGGCGAGTTGGCGCCATGCACGGCGGCGCGACGAGGCGGGTAGCGTGGCGTCGTCGGCAGCTTGTTGCAACGCCACGCGTGCCTTGCCCCAAAGCTGGCGCTCGGCCAGCGCGCAGCCGGCAGCGAAGGCGATGGCGCCGTCGCGCGGATGGGCCTGCCAGGCGGCTTCGAGGCGCGGCAACCAGTCAGCGCCGATGCCAGCGACGCAGGCGACAAGGCCATGCGCCAGCACTTCGCGATCCTCGCCGCTCGCGCTGTCGATCGCGTCCCAGAATGGCCGCAGCCATTGACGCCCAACGTCTGGCGCGCCGAGTTGCGCCACGCGCGTCGCGGCGCGCGCGGCGACGAAGGGGTCACGACGATCGGCAACGTCGAGCTGCTCCCAGGTGCGCCGCACCTGATCGGCGTCACGGCCGTCTTCGAGCGCCTCGAAAGCAAGCGAGCGCAGCAGGCCGACGGCGGCGACTTTCGAGAAGCCCTGGTGCTTGGCGAGCAGGCGTGCCGTCTTCAGCGCTTCCATCGGCTGGCGCGCGAGTCGTGTCGCCTGGAGCTTGAGCCTGAGCGCCTGCGTCCGGCGGCCGACGCCGGGCGGCAGTTCGGCGAGCAACTCGAGCGCACGCGTCGCATCGCGATCGTCGAGCGCCCATTCGGCGGCCAGCATGCGCGCACCCTCTTCGGCCGAGCGCGCCGCCGCGCTGCGGTGCGAAATGTCGAGCGCCTTGCGCAGTTGCTCATCGCGCGGCACGCGGTCCTGCAGGCGGTGCAGGCTGCCGGCGGCGAGCAGGTGGCCAAGGACGGTGAACTCGTTGTCCTGCGCCAGTTCAGGCGTGTCGGCCTGGATCTCGAGCGCGCGCTGCGCAGAGCGGTGGGCGCGGCTGTAGCGGCCGCCGAAATACTGCGCCTGCGCGTCGCGCAGCCAGGCCTGGGCGCTCTTGTCGCGCCGCGCGACGCGCCACTTCAGCGCCCTGCTTGGCAGACCAACAAGCGTGCTGACGGTCTGGATCACCGTCACCAGCGCAAAGCAGGTGCCGACGAGTGCGAGCAGGAAGAGGTTGAGCGAGACGTCCATGCGCCAGCCGCTCCAGTAGAAGCTGACGAGCCCGTCGTTCGTGCCGAGCGTCGTCGCGGCGACGACGGCGGCGACGAACAGCAGCGTGAACCAGATGACGGCGCGCATTGCAGCCGCCTAGCGTCCGGCGGCGGCGGTGGCGAGCGCCGCCAGCGTGTTGTCGGGCCGCGGCAGATCAGTGTGGCGCGCCTGCTGCTGCACCTGACGGATGAGCGACAGGGCAAGCTGCGTGCGGCGCGCCTTCGGGTCGAAGTAGCGCTCGATCGCATTGAGCGAACCCTGCAGGTCACCCTGCACGATCGCGAACTGGCGCGCCAGCAGCGCCAGGCGCGCGTTGAGCAGGCGCAACTTCAGGTTCTCGCGCAGGAAGAAGACGTGATCGGGCTCGAGCAGCATCACCTCCGGATTTTCTATGCGCTCCACGCGCACGAGCGACTTGGCTTCGACCCAGACGCGCTCGCTGAAGATGTCCCAGCGCGCAATCCAGGGCTTGAGCCACTCCGGCATCGATGCATCATCCGGCGCCGGCGCCGAGGCCGCGTGCTTCGCAGCACCGGCGCCGCTCGCCGGTGCGGCAGGCGCGCGCGCGCCTTCCTTGCGCAGGTCGGGCTGGGCGCGCAGCGGCAGTTCGTCGACCATGCGCACTACTTCGTCGAGCTTGATCGTGAGCGAGGCGACGTCGATCATGCCCTCGCCCTTGACGCGGTCCAGGTCGCGCGCGATCGCGCGGCGCACGCCTTCCAGGCGCGGCTGGTTGTAGCGCGTGAGCCGTTCGTCGGCCTGCTTGAGGGCCGCCACCAGCGGCTCGGCGCTGCCGGTGAGTGCGGACTGCTGCATCGCGACGCGCAGCCCGGCATCGATATCGACGACGATGTTCTCGTCACGCGCACGCGACAGGCTCTGGATCAGCTCCTCGATCTGGCCGCGCTGCACGGTGACCTCGGAGAGGCGCGCCTCGAGCAGCGAGACCTTAGTCGCCGATTCACGCGCCGCGTCCTGCGCCTGCTTGGCAAGCATCTGCGCCTCGGTGGTCTGAATCTGCAGCGTCTGCTGGCGGCGCACCAGTTCCTGCTCCAGGTTGTGCTCGCGCAGCAGCGTCTGCCAGACGAGACCGATCCCAATGATGCCGATCAGACCGACGAGCACGACCGCGATCCACAACCACAACAGCGTCGGCGCCGCCGACGTGCGGGCCGTGAGGGCCGTGTAGGCTGTGCTTTGGGGCGCTGCAGCGCCCGCATCGGGGTTGGGCGTGGTCTCGTTCACAGTGGCATCGATTGTATGCAGGCACTCACCGCGTCGAAGGCGGGGCGCGCTTGTGCGACGTGGCCGAAGCCCAGGCGCTGCGCGCGCTCGGCAATGCGCGGATGCGTCGCCAACGCACGCGCGCGCGACCAGTCTGCGTTCGGGCCGGCGATGGCATCGAGATTTGCTATCGCCTCCGAGCTGCTGAAGAACCACAGATGCCGTTGCGGCTCGAGCAGCGCGGCAGTGAGCACGTCCCGCTGCGCCTCATCCAGGTGTGGTGCACTGCGACGGTAGGCGCAGACGTGGTTCACATCCGCACCCTGCACGCGCAGCGTCTCGGCGAGCCACTCGCGCCCGCCGTCGCCGCGCACGATCAGCACACGGGCAGCGTGCCAGTCGGTGGCGCGCAACTGCTCCCAGAGCGCCTCGGAATCGAACTGCGCTGCGTCGGGCGCCGGCTCGACGATCTGCGCCGCATCAACGCCCAGTGCGCGCAACACCCGCGACGTGCCGGGGCCGACCGCCGCTGCACGCGTGGTGGCCGGCCAGGGCACGTCAGGCGGGCGCGCGCCGAAGAAGCACTCGGCGGCATTCGGGCTCACGAAGACCGCGAGGCGCATGTGCGGGAGTTGCGCCCACGCCAATCGAACCGCCGCAGCGTCAGGCGCGGCGTCGATCGCGATCAGCGGCAGCGCGGCAGCATCGATGCCCACCGCGCGCAGCCGCAAAACCCAATCCGCTGCCTGCCGTGCCGGGCGCGTCACGAGAACGCGCGGCGCTTCGCTCACGTGTCGGCCGCCGTCGCGCCGGACGCGGCCAGGTAGTCGCGCGCGCCACGCTCCAAGAGCAACCCGGCGGCGTGCACGCCGAGCGCCTCGGCCGCGGCGTCGTCGGTCACCTCCGCGTTCGCGCTGGCCCGCAGCAGCGGTGCGCCGAGGTTTTGCGCATCGCCGAGCAATGCGTCGATCTGCAAGGCCCCACCCCGCCAGACGGCATGCGCGGCAAGAGGCACGCTGCAACTGCCGCCGAGCGTGCGCGACACGGCGCGCTCGGCAAGCACGGCGAGCCAGGTCGGGCGGTCGCTGAGCGCGGCGATCCGCTCGCACAGTGCGGATTGATCGGCACGCAGCTCGATGCCGAGCGCGCCTTGCCCGGCGGCAGGCAGCATCTGGCCTGGATCGAAGCGGTTGCGGATGCGCGACGCGAGGCCGAGCCGCACGAGGCCCGCCGCGGCAAGCACGATCGCGTCATAACCACCGTCGTCGAGCTTGCGCAGCCGGGTGTCGAGGTTGCCGCGCAGCGGCTGCACGTCCAGATCCGGCCGCAGCGCGAGGAGTTGCACGTGGCGGCGCAGGCTCGACGTGCCGACCCGCGCGCCCTGCGGCAGATCGGCGAGCGCGGCGTAGTCGTTCGAAACGAAGGCGTCGCGCGGGTCTTCACGCTCGAGGACGGCGGCGAGCACGAAGCCCGGCGGCAATTCCATCGGCACGTCTTTGAGCGAATGCACCGCGAGCTGCGCGCGGCCCTCCTCCATCGCCATCTCGAGCTCCTTGACGAACAGGCCTTTGCCGCCGACCTTCG
>JBDTSN010000313.1:0-4076 GCA_039931145.1 Burkholderiales bacterium
CGAGCATCATCAGCCGCGGCGCGAGCGGGCTGTCGCGATAAAAGCTCGCGACCGCAGCGAACAGCGGCACCGTGAGGCCGAGCGCGCGCTCGCCGCTCGACGCCGGGCCCGACAGGCGGCGCCACTGGCCGTCTTGCAGCCGTTCGACGCGGAATCGGTGCCAGCGCCGGTAGTCGAGCGCCGCAGAGAGCTGCTCGAGCAGCGACCCCTCGGGCTCGAGCGTGATTTCGCTGCGCCGCCGCTCGTCCTGGATGCGCTGCTGCAGGAGCGCGCCGACGATGCGGCGATCTTCGGCGCTCCACAGGTCGGCGCTCGTCATCAGCAGCCGGTCGCGCGCTTCCTGCAGGCCGGCCGGTGCGCCGTCGCCTTCGGTCAGCGGCTGCCACAGCAGGCGAAAGCGTACGCCGGTGCTCGTCGGCCGCTTGTGCAACTCGACGTTGACGGACTGGGTGTGCTTCTCCGCAGCGCGCATCAGGCGCTGGATCTGGCTTGCGATCTCGGCCTGCAAGTGGTTCTCGAGCACCTCGCGTTCGCGCGCTGTGAGCAGTGCTTCGCGCGCCATCACGTCGGCCGCGAGTTGCTCGGCAAGTGCCTCCGGCGGTTGTGGCTGCTGGTGCCAGACGACGTGCACCGCGACGCCGAAATCGTTCGGCTCGGCGACCGCTTGATGGCCGAGCGCCCCGAGTTCGCGCTGCAATTGCGCCAGGTCTTCGGCGAGCGTCGCCTGCACGCGCTTCCAGCGCTCGTCACTGTCGTCGAGCGCGGCGAGGGCCTGCTCGGTGCGGCGCGCCAGCAGCAGTGCCGGCTCGATCGTCCAGGCGTCTTGCAGCGCCGGAATCGCGGGCAGTGACTCGCGCCCGGCGAGGCCCGAGGCGAGCATCCCGGTCGAAGCGTAGGCGTGCCAGCGCTCGACCTGCCGCGCCCGGGTGGCGCTGCTTTGTTCCAACGCGGCGTCGGCGTCAGTACTGCGTTGTTCGCACCGGGCGTGCGTATTGGCGGCGGCGCGCAGGCTTTCGTCGTGCCGCTTGCGGGCCTGCTCGACGCGCTGCACGAGTGCGCGTGCGCGGACGATGCGCTGCTTCAATGCGTCGACGTCGTCGCCATGCGCTGCGAGCAGCGCCGACAGCCGGGTGCGCGCTTCTTCGAATTCGATCTGGCGCGCGCCGAGGCGTCGTTCGTTGTCAGCCAGACGCGCGTTCGCTTCCGAAACGCGCTGTGCCTGACGTTGCAGTTCCGCGTGCGCAGCAGCGAACAGGCGAACCGCCGCGACAAGGCCATGCAGGGCCGCAGCGAGCGTGTGCAGTTGGTTGTCGATCCTGTCCAGTCCGGCAGCGTCCGCTGGCAGCCGCAAGTCCGCGGCGTCGGCGGCCAAGGCTTCGCGCGCACTGCGCGCGGCTTCGTCGGCGCGCCGCCAGCGGGTCTCGGCCTCTTCGGCGCGCCGGTTCGCAGCGAGCCATTCGCGCTGGCGCGCCGCCGCCGCGTCATGCGCTCGGCGCAGGTCTTGCTCGGTCGGCGCGCTGCGCCATTCGGTGTCGATCCGGGTGGCTTCGTCGTCCGCCTCGCGCGTGCGACGTTCGATCTCCTGCAAGCCGGCGCCGATCTGCGCCTCGCGGGCAGTGATCTCGGCGAGTCGGCGCGCGCGTGCGGCGGCGCGCGCGGCGTGACCGATGAAGCGTGCCGCAACGGCACGCCCCGCGCCGCTCAACCCGGCGAGGCGAAAGTGCCCGTCGAGGCCGACCCAGGCCTCTGGCGCGACAGGGTCTTCGGCGCCGCACGCGATGCCGGCGAGTAGCGCCTCGACGGTTGCTGCCGCGACGCCACTCGTCCCCGGCTCGGAATGCAGGCACTGCGTCAGATTCGGCGCAGTGACCGGTTTGCGCTGGAGCCACTGGACGTCGTTCCACGGCGCGCCGTCGGCGCCGCGTAGCAGTTCACCCTCTGGCGTGACCCAGGCGTCGAGCAGGCCGCTGGCGTCGAGCGCCGCTTCCAGGCCATCGCGTTCGGCGGGCGCGAGTGCGGGATCGAAATCGACCAACTGCCACAGCGGCGCGCCCGCCAGCCCGGAGCGCGTTTGCTCGCCTCGCCATGCGGGCGCCAAAGGGGCCGCGTCCTCGCCGCGCTCGAGACGCTTGCGCTCGGCGCCAAGCGTCGCCTGTTCTTCGGCGAGCAAGCGGCGCTCTTCGGCAAGCGCATGGCGCTGCGTCGCCAGGCGAACCACCGCCTCGCCGTGCGCTGCATGCAGCGCTTGCAGCGCGGGGTGCTCGCCTTCGGCACGTGCGAGCCAGTCCGCGAGCGCGGCGAGCACCGGCTCGGGATTGAGTTGCATCGCGCGCAGGCGCTGCAAGTGATCGCTCCACGCTTCGAGGTGGCGTGCCGCTTCGGCTTCGACCTGCGCGTCCGCCTCGGCGCGGCGCTCGGCGCTTTCTTCGGCGTCGCTGCGTGCCTCGGCCAATGCCTGCTGGCGCGCAGCCGCATCCTGCTCTGCGGCTGCGCTCGCGGCCAAGCGCCGCCGGACGAGCGTCAGGTCTTCACGTCGCCGCCCGGGCAACGCGACAAGGGTTGCCTGGGACGCAGCGAGCGCGGGGTCGTCGACTATGCGCGCCAGCGCGTCGATCGGATCGGCGAGAAATCGATGTACCACCGCCTCGCGCAGCACGCCGCAGGCCTCGGCGGCGGCGAGAGACTCCTTGCGCAGGCGCGCCAGATCGGTTGCCGCCGCTGCGGCGCGCGCTTCGAGTTCGCGGCGGCGCTCCTCGTCGCGTAGCACCTCGCTGCGAGCACGCTTCGTTTCGGCTTCACCTTCGCTTACCGCACGCTCGCGCCGCTGCGCATCGAGTTGCGCCGCTTCGAGCTGATTCGCGGCCTGATTCAGCGGATCGGCCTGCAGCGTTTCGAGCCGCGTGCGCGAGCCGGCCAGCATCACGTCCGCGCGCCGCTGGCGCTCGGCGGCCTCGCCCTCGGCGGCGCGCGCCGCAAGCAGCAGTTGTTGCGCTTCATGGCGCGCGCGGCTCGACTGGTCAAATTCGGTCTGCGCCTGGCGTAACAGGCGCGCCTGGCGGCGGCTCGCCATCCCGGCGTAGAGCCGGTACTGCTGCTCGAAGCGCCGCACGGCGCCATGCAGCGAGCGCGCCTGCTCGAGTTGAAGGCGGTCTTCTTCGAGCTGCGCCAGCGCCTCGGCGACGTCGGCGAGCAGGTCTTGCGCAAGCGGCGGCAGCGCCTCGGTCAACGCGGCCGACAGCGCGCGCTCGTCGGGCCGGCGCGAGAGTTGCGGTTGGCGCAACTGGATCAAGGTATCGATCAGCGCCGCATAGCGCGCGCCGCCAAGCTGGAACAGGCCTTCATCGACGGCGCGGCGGTAGGCCTGGGCGCTGTCGAAGACCTGCCCGGCCGTGCCGAGCGCATCGCGCAGCTTTTCTCGCGAGTGGACGAGCCGTTGCGCGCTCATGAGCCAGAGGTCGCGGCCCAGGCGACAGTCGCCATCGACGATGAAGTACCAGGCATCGACCGTGCTGCGCGCAGCGACGGCGCGCATGCCGACGCCGAGCGTCATGAAGCGCGCCTCGCCGTGCTCGTCGATGCGCCCGAACTCGATCCAGCTGTAGCCGGTGCGCCGCTCGTAGGCGCCGCCGAGCAACAGGTTCCAGCTCATCTTCTTGCCGGCGTCGGCGTCGGGTTCTACGCGTGACGAACGCAGTTGCGCGTCGAGCAACAGCGGCAGCGTGAGCGACAGCACCTTGCTCTTGCCGGTGCCGTTGTTGCCGCGCAGCAGCAGGTGACCGTCGCGGAACCAGAACTCCTCGCTGTCGTAGCGATACAGCTCGACGAGGCCGATCCGCAACGGCTGCCAGCGCGTGCGCTGCGGTTGCGGCAGCGGGGCCAGAGGTTCGTCGAAGAGGCCGGCGCTCATACTTTGGCGTCAGTCGCGTAGCGCGCGAGCGCCGCGCGGGTGACGACACACTCATTTTCGCGCCGCACCAGGTTCAGGGCTTCGAGCCGCGCGACCGCGATCGAGCCCAGCTCTTTCTCGCTGCCCGCCTCGCGCGCCGACTTGCGCCAGTAGCGCCCGAATTGCCCGC
>JBDTSN010000314.1:0-4075 GCA_039931145.1 Burkholderiales bacterium
TGGCCGCGCGACGACAACCCGCTGAAGGCCGCACCCTTCACGGCAGCCGCGTTGCTCGGCGCGGAATGGCCGCACCCTTATACGCGCGAGCAGGCGGCGTTTCCAGTTGACGGGCTGAAGCACCGGAAGTACTGGTCGCCGGTCGGCCGCATCGACAACGTCTACGGCGACCGCAACCTGTTTTGCAGTTGCGTGCCGGTGGCGGACTATGCTGAATGAGGCATGGCCAGGTTACAACTGCTCAAGACGCAGCAAGGAAACATCTTGAGCATCGAACTTCACACCTTCGACACACCCAATGGCCGCAAGATCAGCGTCGCGCTCGAAGAGATGGGCCTGGCCTACAGCGTGCACGTGGTCGACATCATGCAGAGTGAGCAGCACGACCCGGCCTTCGTGCGGCTGAGCCCGAACCACAAGATCCCGGCGATCGTCGACCCCGAAGGCCCGGGCGGCGCGCCAATCAACGTCTTCGAGTCCGGCGCGATCCTCGTCTATCTCGGCGAGAAGACCGGCAAATTCCTGCCGCGTGACCTGCGCGCGCGCACCACGGTAATGGAGTGGCTGATGTTCCAGATGGGTGGCTTCGGCCCGATGCCGGGCCAGGTGCACCACTTCATCGCGCTCGAGGACGAGACCGATCGGCGCTACGGCCTGCAGCGCTACATGGCCGAGACGCGGCGCCTCTATGGCGTGATGGATGCGAGGCTCGCCGAGCACGAGTACTTCGCAGATGCGGTGTCGATCGCCGATTTCGCGATCATCGGCTGGGCCTGGCGCCACGAGCGGCACAAGGTTGACCTGGTCGACTTTCCGCATGTGCAGCGCTGGTACCGGATGATGATGGCGCGCCCCGGCGTCGCGCTCGGCTTCGAAGTGCCGCTGCGCCGGAGCTGATCCGCAGCCGGCACCGAGCCAATATGGCCGTCTCCGTCTTCGACCTCTTCAAAATCGGGATCGGGCCCAGCAGCTCGCACACCGTCGGGCCGATGCGCGCGGCGCGCATGTTCGCGTTGCGGCTCGATCACGACGGCTTGCTAGCCACCACGGCGCGCGTGCGCGCGCAGCTCTACGGGTCGCTCGGTGCGACCGGTAAAGGCCACGGCAGCGACAAGGCGGTGCTGCTCGGCCTGTCGGGCTTCGAGCCCGACACAGTGGAGGTCGACGAAATCCCCGCGCTGTTGCAGGCAATCCGCGGCGAGCGTGGCTTGCGCCTGCTCGGCACGCATGCGATTGCATACAACGAGAAGACCGACCTCGTCTTCCTCCGCCGCGAGACGCTGCCCTTCCACGCCAACGGCATGCGATTCATCGCGTTCGACGCAGACGGCGCCGAACTCGCGAACCGGCTTTACTACTCGGTCGGCGGCGGCTTCGTCGTCAGCGACGAAGTGGCGCACGACGGCACGCTGCAAAAGGTGATTGCGCCCGACATCACCGTCCTGCCCTACCCGTTTCGCAGCGGCGCCGACCTGCTCGTGTTGACGGCGCAAGAAGGCTGCAGCATCGCCGAGCTGATGCGCCGCAACGAACGATTCCTTGGCAAGAACGGGCACAGCGACGCCGAACTCGACGCCGGCTTGATACGTATCTGGGAAGTGATGCAGGCGAGTGTCGTGCGCGGCTGCAAGACCGGCGGCACATTGCCGGGCGGCTTCAAGGTGCGCCGCCGCGCCGCGGACTTGCACCGACAGCTCTGTGCGAATCCCGAAGCCGCGCTACGCGATCCGTTGCAGGTTCTCGACTGGGTGAACCTCTACGCACTCGCGGTGAACGAGGAGAACGCCGCCGGCGGCCGCGTCGTCACCGCACCGACGAATGGCGCGGCCGGCATCGTGCCCGCCGTGCTCCACTACTACACACGCTTCGTTCCCGGCGCGACCGATGCGGGCGTGATCGACTTCTTGCTTACCGCGGCGGCGATCGGCATCCTCTACAAGGAGAACGCGTCGATCTCGGGCGCCGAGGTTGGCTGCCAGGGTGAGGTCGGTGTCGCCTGCTCGATGGCTGCCGGCGCCCTGTGCGCAATCCTCGGCGGTACGCCCGAGCAGGTCGAGAACGCGGCGGAAATCGGCATGGAACATCACCTCGGCCTGACCTGCGACCCGGTCGGCGGCCTGGTGCAGATCTCGTGCATTGAGCGCAACGCGATCGCCTCGGTGAAGGCGATCAACGCCGCCCGCATGGCACTGCGCGGCGACGGTACGCACCACGTCTCGCTCGACAAGGTCATCAAGACGATGCGCGAAACCGGCGCCGACATGATGACCAAGTACAAGGAGACGGCGCGAGGCGGGCTGGCGGTGAATATCGTCGAGTGCTGAAAGTTGCAAAGGCACAACGCCGAACACACCCGCTGCGCTGAACCACGAACAATCAGCAAAAAAGGTCAGCAACCGAAGGCTGCTGACCCTTTGAGTTTCGCTCGTTGGTCGGGACGGCGGGATTCGAACTCGCGACCCCTTGCACCCCATTTGATATTTTCGAGGTTTCAGGCCGTCCCAGGTTGTCCCGGGTTGTCTCTATTTCCTTTGTCAAATCAACAACTTGGCACAATTCTGACGTCCCGATCAGTCTTCCAAAATCTCGCCCGATCCGTCAGAATTCTGTTGCCAATTCTGTTGCCAGCCTGTTACAGGTAGCGATTGGCGCCGAAAGGGAACGAGATGGCTAGAACAGCGAAGGTGCATCGGTTGACAGCCCTGGCCGTGAAGCGATATGCGGACGACGCCTCCGTCAGCCCTCGCCCGCTCCATGATGGTGGTGGACTCTACCTGCGCAAGCGCGACCCCTCCGCATTCTGGTACCTGCGGCTGACCGATCCAGCGACAGGCGCTCAGCAGTGGCATCGTATGTTCCCCGCCGATCCACTGGGTGGATTTCCCCACCGGTCGTTACTTGACGCGCGCGTCGAAGCCAAGCGCCTCTGGGATCTTCGGTCCCGAGGAACCGACCCTCGCGCCCAGCGCCTGAAGACGATTGCCAACCAGCGCCAGGCCGACTTGGATGAGGTGGAAGCGAAGAAGCGACAGGTGACTGTGCGGGTCTTGTTCGAGCGTTGGTGTGCGGTCGATCTGCATCCCCGAGTGGGCACGGACGGCAGGCGTGTCGGCCGCAAGGACGGTGGCGAGTACACGCGGGCGCAGTTCGAGCGCCGCGTCTTCCCGAAGATCGGCGAAGCCGCCGCCGACCAGATCAAGCGCGGGGACCTCCTCGAGTTGCTCGACGCGGCCAAATCGGAAGGGAAACTTCGCACCGCGAACATCCTGCTGACGGACCTGAAGCAGATGTTCCGGTTCGCGCTCGCACGCGACCTGGTCCTGCGCAACCCGCTGGACACCGTCGCAAAGCGGGACGTCGGCGGTCCGTCCGTGCAGCGCGATCGTGTACTCACGGGCGAGGAGATTCGGCAGCTTCGCGGGTCGATTGAAGCATCGGGGCTACACGCTCGATTTGCGGCCGCGATCTGGTTGATCCTGGCGACCGGAGTGCGGGTGGGCGAACTGCTGGGCGCCGTCTGGCTCGACGCCGACCGCGATCCAGCGAAGTTGAAGGTCATCGCCGACACCGCCGGCGTCAAGTTGGGCTTTGTCGACACAAAGCGGCGCACCTGGCACCTGCCTGAGACGAAGAACCAGCGCAATCACACGGTTCATCTGAGCGCGTTCGCAATCAAGCAGTTCGAAAAGCTTGCGGAGCTCACCGTCGCGAGCAACGACGACCCGAACAAGGCGGTTCCTTGGGTCTTCCCGAACGTGGCGAACGATGGGCCAGTTGGCGTCAAGTCTTTCGGTAAGCAACTGAGCGATCGGCAGAAGACACCGGAGCGACGACTGGCTCACCGCACCAAGGCGACAACGTCCCTTCTCCTGAGTCGCGGACGCTGGACCTCGCACGACCTGCGACGAACAGCCGCAACGCGCATGGCCGAGATCGGAATCAGTGGTGACGTGATCGACGAATGCCTGAACCACATGATCGAGAGCCGAGTGCGGCGGACTTACATTCGAGACCGGCGAATCTCGGAGCAACGCAAGGCATTTGATGCGCTGGGAGCGCGTATTGAAGCTCTAGT
>JBDTSN010000315.1:0-4062 GCA_039931145.1 Burkholderiales bacterium
ATTCGACGGCGTCCGAATCCGTCTACGACCGCCCGTTCCAGTGGGGCTCCAAGCGCACCGGGCCGGATCTGGCGCGCGTCGGCGGCAAGTATTCGGACCTCTGGCAGCGCGTGCACCTGATCAATCCGCGTCAGGTGATTCCGGAGTCGAACATGCCGAACTATCCGTGGCTCGAGAAGGCGACGATCGACGGCAAGGACCTCCAGGCGCGCATGCGCGTGCTGCATCTGCTCGGCGACCCGTACACCGACGCCGACATTGCTAGCGCGCCGAAAGAAGTCGAAGGCAAGACCGAGATGGATGCGTTGATCGCCTACCTGCAGGGGCTGGGCATCGACAACGTGCCGCATGCCGATGCGGCGGCCGCATCCGCACCTGCCGATGGAGGCGCACGATGAATCCGGTCTGGGGCCCGATCGCCGGCGCCTTCATCGTGCTCATGATGCTCGCCTTCATCGGCATCTGGATCTGGGCCTGGCTGCCGCGCCACAAACGCCGCTTCGATGAGCTGGCACGTCTGCCGATGGAGGACGAAGACGAAGCCGACACTGTCAACTCCGGTATCGCCACGGGAGGCCGTCCATGAGCAGCTTCTGGTCGTGGTGGGTGATGGTGCTGATCGTATTCAACCTCGGCGTCTCGTTTTTCCTGTTCCTGTGGGGGCCGCGCGCCAAGATCCCGACTCTGGCCGACGGCACGACCGGCCACATCTGGGCACATGGTGCTTTGCGCGAAGGCATGCACCCGCTGCCGCTCTGGTGGATCGTGATTTCGTTTCTCATGTTCATCGGCGCTTTCGGCTATCTGGTGCTGTATCCGGGGTTCGGCAATTCCCCCGGCCGGCTGGGCTGGACTTCGCACGGCCAACTGGCGGAAGACACCGCCGCCAACGATCAGTTGCTGGACCCTGTGATGGGGCGCTTCGCCCAGCTCCCAGTCGAACAGCTTGCCGGCGATCGCCAAGCGCTGGCGATGGGCCAGGTGCTTTTCGGCGACAACTGCGAGGCCTGCCACGGCAGCGACGCGCGCGGCAACCGGTTGCTCGGCGCGCCCAACCTCGCCGACAGCGACTGGCTCTATGGCGGCGACGGCAAAGCGATCCTGACCTCCATCCTCGACGGCCGCGAAGGTGTCATGCCGCCTTGGGGCTCGGTATTCGACAAAGCGGGAGTGGAGAACCTCGCCACCTATGTGATGAGCCTCTCGCTGCCGCCGCGCGACGCAGACTCGATCGTCAAGGCGGGCGAGGGCAAGAAGCTGTTCACCGCCTGCGCCGCCTGCCACGGCGCCGACGGCAAGGGCAATCCGGCCCTCGGGGCGCCGAATCTCACCGACAACATCTGGCTCTACGGTGGCAGTCAGTCAGAGATTGAAGAGACCATTCGCGACGGTCGCGGCGGCCACATGCCGGAATGGCGCACCCGCCTGGGCGAGAACGATGCGCGCGTGCTCGCTGCCTATGTCTACTCGCTCTCGAACAGCAGCCCGCCCCCGACCCGTTGACTCGGGCGGGCGCGATGCCGGTAGCGCTTGGTATCGCCAGTCGATCGTGTGGGTCGGCGCGGCTGTGCTGGCCGCGTCGATCGCCGGCTGCGTGTGGTTGATCATCGTCGCCGAACGCTACATTGATCCACCACTCGCGGCGACCGGACTCCAGATTCTGAAGATGCCGTTGACACGCTCACCGCCGCAGGGAATCGAGCCGCCGCCGTGAACGCGAACGCCGCTTCGTGCTGGCATTGCGGCGAAAGTCTGCCTACTGATCCGCCACAGGCCATCGTCGCGGGCGTCGCGCATCCGGTGTGCTGCCACGGCTGCCGTGCGGCAGCCGAGTGGATCGATCAGCTCGGCCTTGGCGACTACTACCGCGTGCGCAGCGCCAAGCCGCCACGCGCACCGGATCCGGCTCAGGCACAGCGCAGTGCGGACGCATGGCAACGGCCTGAACTTGCGCGCCATGCGGTACGCACATTCGGCGCCGGGCAATCCGAAGCCTTGTTGCTGGTCGACGGTATCCGCTGCGCGGCCTGCGTGTGGCTGATCGAGCGCGCACTGGGCGCCGTGTCCGGCGTGCAATCGGTTCAGGTCAACGCGAGCGCGCAACGCGCACGCATCGTCTGGGATCCGCAACGCACAACGCTCGTCGCGATCCTGCAAGCGCTTGCGCGCACCGGATACTCCGCCCTGCCGCTCGACGCCGCCGCACTCGACGATGTGCGCCGGCGCGAATCGCGTGCCGCGCTCAAGCGCCTGGCGGTCGCCGGTTTCGGCACGATGCAGGCGATGATGTATGCGAGTGCCTTGTACTTGGGGGCTGTCGAGACGATGGACCCGGCGACGCGCGAGCTGATGCGCTGGTTCGGCCTGCTGGTCGCGACGCCGGTCGTGTTCTATTCGGCGCGGCCCTTCTTCCAGGGCGCATGGCGCGCGCTGCGCGCGCATACGCTTGGCATGGACGTGCCGGTGGCGATCGCGATCGCGCTGATCTATGCGGCGAGTCTGGTGCAGGCGCTGCGCGGCGGCGGTGAGGTGTACTTCGATTCGGTCTCGATGTTCGTGTTCTTGCTGCTTGGCGGGCGCTACCTGGAGATGCGCGCGCGGCATCGGGCCGGCAATCTGGCCGATGCGATGGCGCGGCTGGCGCCGGCGTTCGCCGACCGCTTGCGCGCCGACGGCACGCTGGAGCGCGTCGGCGTTCCCGAACTCACACCCGGCGACCGCGTGCACGTCGCCCAGGGCATGCGGCTGCCGGCAGATGGCGTGCTCGAAAACGCCGCCTGCCGGGTCGATGAAGCGCTGTTGTCGGGCGAGTCGGCGCCGCTGCACAAACGGCGCGGCGATGCGCTCACCGGCGGCAGCATGGTGGTCGAGGGCCCAGCCATCCTGGAAGTACGCCAGGTCGGCGCCGACACCGCGCTCGCCGGCATCGCAGCCTTGGTCGCGCGCGCGCAGAGCGAACGCCCGCGCCTGGCGCGTGCGGGCGAACGTGCCGCAGCCGGCTTCGTCGCGCGCACGCTGGCGCTCGCCGCGCTCTGCGCCATAGTCTGGAGCTTCTTCGACCCGGCGCGCGCTTTCGAGGCAACGCTTGCAGTGCTCGTCGTCTCATGCCCATGCGCGTTCGCGCTCGCGGTGCCGGCTGCCATCACGCGCGCGTTGGCGGTGCTCGCGACGCAGGGCGTCTTCGTCGTGCGCACCGACGCGATCGAGAATCTGGCGCTGGCCAGCCACGCGGTGTTCGACAAGACCGGCACGCTGACCGACGCGCATCTGGAGCTCGTGGGCATCGACGCGGCTGACCGTGACGAAGCACTCGCGTTGGCCGCGGCACTGGCACGCGGCAGCCGGCACCCGGTCGCGCAGACTCTGACGCACGCCGCATCCGGCCTCGCTGCACGAACGGCCGGCGCCATCCGCACCGTCGAAGGCGGCGGCCTCGAAGGCAGCATCGACGGCCACACCTACCGTCTCGGCAGCCCGGCGTTCGCTCTCCGCGCCGGGCACGACGATGACGACGCCGTGATCCTTGCCGGCGAGCATGGCGCAATTGCATCATTTCGTCTGAGTGAACGCGTGCGCCCGGGCGCACGCGAAGCTGTGGCCGCACTCGCTGCCAGCGGCATCGAGGTCGAGATCGTCAGCGGCGACGCCGCTTCGAAGGTCGCCGCCATCGCCGAGCGACTGGGCATCGCGCATTGGCACGCACGCCAAAGCCCCGCCGCGAAACTCGAGCGCCTGCGCGAACTGCGCGCCAGCGGCGCACGCGTCCTCGCCGTCGGCGACGGCATCAATGACGCTCCGGTGCTGGCCGGCGCCGATGTTTCGGTGGCACTGGCATCGGGCGCCGAACTGGCGCAGGCTGCGGGCGACGTGAGTCTCGATGGCGCCAATCTGATGGCGCTGCCCGCGGCGCGCGCCGTCGCACGCGAGACCCTGGCCGTACTGCGTCAGAACCAGCGCTGGGCGCTCGCCTACAACCTGTCCGCGGTGCCGCTTGCCGCGCTTGGCTTCGTGCCGCCGTGGCTGGCCGCGCTCGGCATGTCGGCGAGTTCGCTCGTGGTCGTG
>JBDTSN010000316.1:0-4055 GCA_039931145.1 Burkholderiales bacterium
CTACACCAAGCCGACGATGCACCGCATGGCCTGGGGCACCGACAAGCACGAGGACTACTTCACGCACATGGCAGCGCTTGCCGAGGCCGGCGAAGTCGATGCCCATGAGCTGCAACACCTGCGCGACGAACTCAACGCGGTCGAATCCCGTGGCAGCCTGACTCCGGAGATGCGCCGCGCACGTGAGCGCCTGGAGGCGGCCACTCCGGCCGTCGCAGCGGCGCCGGCAGCGGTCAATGCGCCGGCAGGTGGAGCCGCCTGATGGAAGCACTGCTGCTCGGCATCTACTCTTTTTTCGTCTGGCTGATCTTCATCAAATTCAAGTGGCTGCCGTGGAATACCACGTCGCAGGTCACGGTCGTCGTCATACCGATCGTCGCGATGGCCGCGCTGATCCTGACCTTGAACGTCGTCGCGCCGTCGTCGGCCGACGTGCGCGTCTTCAAGTACACAGTGCAGATCCTGCCTCAGGTCCGGGGCCGTGTGCTCGAAGTGCCGGTAGAGCCGAACCGGCTCGTCAAGAAGGGGGCGCTTCTCTTTCGCATCGACCCGACGCCGTATCAGAACGATCTGAACGTCGCCAAGGCGCGGCTCGCGGCCGACGAGGCCAAGCTCGCGCAGGCGAGTGCCAGCGTCGTCGAGGCATCGGCCGGCGGCAGGCAGTTGAACGAGCAGCTCAAGTCCGCGAACGCCCAGGTGCGCGCGCTGCAACCGCGGCAGGATTTGGCCAAGCTGCGCGTGCGCCAGAACCGCGAGCTGGTGGCCGCCGGCGCCGGCGACCGCTTCGCGCTCGAGCAGTCCGAGGCCAACGTGACCGAACTCGAAGCACAGATCGCGACGGCGACCGCCAACGAGGCGCAGGTGGCGCAGAAGCTGTCGGGCCGGGTGAATGGTGAACTGGCGAGCGTTGCGGGCGCGCGGGCGCAGTTCGCCACGGCCAAGGCGCAAGTCGATTCGAGCCGCGCCGATGTATCCAGCGCGCTATGGAACCTGGACCAGACGTCCGTCTATGCGCCTGCCGACGGCTATGCGATCAACGTGCAACTGCGCCCGGGCTCGTACGTGGTGGCCGTGCCGCTCGCACCTGCGATGAGCTTTGTCGAGCAGACGTACCAGGTCATCGCGCTCTATCAGCAAAACGAGCTGGTGCTCGTGAAGCCGGGCGACGAGGCGGAGTTCGCGCTCAACACGCTGCCGGGCCGCATCATCAAGGCGAAGGTGGATTCGATCGTCTGGGCCCAGGGCCAGGGCCAGATCGCGCAATCGGGCACCGTGCCGCAGACCGGCTCGTTCCCGCAGGCGCCGGGGCGCTTCCCGGTCAAGCTGACGGTCGAGGATCGCGATCCCGATCTGTTCCTCGCAGCCGGCGCCTCCGGGCACGGCGCTATCTACACCGGCCACGGCGAGATGCTCCACATCATGCGCAAGGTCATCGTGCGGGTCGGCACGATCACCGACTACCTGGTGCTGAAGCTGCACTGATGCGTGCCGAATGCCTACGCCCTGGGCTCGTGGCCGTTGCGCTCGCATCGGTGCTCGCCGGCTGCGCGCTGAAGGCGCCGCCGACCACGGCGGAGCTGCAGAAGGAGGCGTTGCCGCATACCGCCGTGCCGGCGACCTGGGCCGCGGCCGCCGGAGCCGAGCAGCCCGTCGCCAACCGCTGGCTGGCCACGTTCGACGACTCGGCTCTGACGGCGCTGGTCGCTGAATCGCTTGCGTACAACGCCGATCTGCAGGTGGCCGCCGCGCGTGTCGAACAGGCCGGCGGCTACCTGAAGGTGGCCAGCGGTTCGTTGTTGCCTTCGGTCGGCGCGACCGGCGTGTTCAGTGGCGCGACGGGATCGGGCGGCGGCCTGAACGGCATCTTCCTGAACGCGTCGCTCGAGCTCGACGTCTGGGGACGCCTGCGCTACGGCGAGGCCGCGGCGCAGCAGCAGTCCATGGCCGTTGCGGCCGACTATGCCTATGCGCGCCAGTCGCTCGCGGCGACGGTGGCCAAGAGCTGGTTCGTGGCGATTGAAGCTGACCTGCAGCTCGCGATCGTGCGCGACATGCTGCATTCGGCCGAAGCGCTTTTGCGCGTCGCACAGGATCGGCAGCGCATCGGCATCGGCAACGAGCAGGCGGTGGCCGAGGCGCGCGCCACTGTCGGCAGTTACGGCGACACCTTGCGCCAGACCGAGCTGTCTCGCGCGCAGGCCCTGCGCGCGCTCGAACTGCTGTTGGGCCGCTATCCGGCCGCGGAGATCGCCGTCGCGCAAAGCCTTTCGCCGATGCCGCCACCGGTGCCGGTGGGCCTGCCCTCACAGTTGCTGGAGCGCAGGCCCGACGTGATCGCTGCCGAGCGCCGAGTCGCCGCCGCCTTCAACCGCGTCGGCGAAGCGCGCGCAGCACAGCTGCCGCGCATCAGCCTGACGGCGAGCGTGAGCGCGATCTCGAGCGATGTGTTCGTGCTGCAGAGCCGGGACAACCCGGCCTGGGGTGTCGGCGGCAACCTGCTCGCGCCGCTCTACCAGGGCGGCGTGTTGCGCGCGCAGGTCGAGATCCGCAGCGCCGAGCAGAAGGAGGCCGTGGCCGCCTATGCGGGCACCGGACAGCGCGCCTTCGGCGAGGTCGAAGGCGCGCTCGCGACCGAGATCGCGTTGCGCGACCGCAGCGCGCTGCTCGACGCCGTGCTGCGCGACAACGAACGCGCGCTGCAGTTGGCGCTGGTGCAGTTCCGCGTCGGCGCGGTCGATGCGCGCGTCGTCGAGCAGCGCCAGCTTGCGCTGTATTCCGCGCGCACGGCGCGACTGCGCGTGCAGAGCGAGCAACTCGCCCAACGTGTCAATCTGCATCTGGCGCTCGGCGGCGCGTTCGACGACCCGGGCACGGGGCCCGTAGCGGCACGCTGAAGCCGCACTTGCGCGCCGGGTGACTCGCACTGACGCCGGCGTGGATTCCTGCCGCCCATGCTGCTATCCAAACAGCCGCGACCAGATGTCTTGCGGCTTTCCCGGCTCCGTGCCGGGACCGCCCGCACCCGGCTGCTGCCCGGCGGGCCAGTGCGCCGCCTGCCCCCACGCGTTTTGAGGCTGCCCCTGCATGAGTTGCATCTGCAGCATTTGCGCCGCCTGCGGATTCACCTGCTGGAGCTTGAACAGCTCCTGATTGCACTCCTGCATCCGGCCCTGCATGCGCAGCAGGAGACACAGTTGGATGTAGGGGGCGGGAAGCGTCGGGTTCTTCATGCACGCATTGCGCAGATACGTCTCGGCTTCCGGGAGCCGGTTCAGGTGCGCTAGGATCGTTCCGGCATTCACCATCAGGCGCGTGTCGTCCGGGGTGATCGCGAGCGCTTTCTCGGTCGCGGTCCACGCCTTCGCAGGATCGCCGAGCCCCATGTAAATCTGCCCGAGCCAGCCCAGCGCCTCGCGCGAGTCCGGCTCGAGGCGCGCCGCTTCCTCCACATGTGGCAACGCCAGCACCGGCTTTTGCATTCCCCAGTAGAACGTGGCGATCTGAAAGCGGAACGCGAGGTTCTCCGGCTCGAGGTGGACGGCCTGCTGAAACTCATTTCCGGCGGCGTCCAACTGCCCGACGAGCGCGAGGGCATTTGCGTACTGGAAGTGCAGCCGCGCACTGCCTGGCATCAGCGCGACCGCCTTGCGGTAGGCCTCGATCGCCTCGGGCACCAGGCCGCGCTGTTGGAGCACCGTCGCACGCATCTCGTGCAGCTCGGCATCCTCCGGCGACCCTGCGATCAGCGCATCGAGCGCCGTCTGCGCCTCCCTCAGACGGCCCGACGACATGTACAGATGCGCCAGGTTGTAGCGGGTCATCCGGTCCGCCGGCGCCGCAGCCGCGATGAACTCGGCCTGCGCAATCGCGTCGGCAAACCGGTGCGAGAACCGATAGAAGCGCATCAGCCGCTGGCGTGGCGCCAGATGGTTCGCGTCGGCGTCCAGCGCTGCGAGCCAGCATTTCTCCGCGCGCGACTTGAGTTTCGGATCGGCCAGCACTTCCGCCTGGAGCTCGAGCGCGTCGCCGAGCGTCGTCAGCGCATCCGGATCGTC
>JBDTSN010000317.1:0-4052 GCA_039931145.1 Burkholderiales bacterium
AGCAGTGGCTCGAGGCCGCGCGTCATCGCGGCGCGCGCGAGCGCGTGGGTCGCGGTCGGGCTGACAAAGAAGATCAGCAGGCCCATCATCATGAGCTTGACGGCGACGAGCGTGAACCCGGCCTGCAGCACGAGCCCGACGAGGATGAACCCGGCGCCGAGCGTCTCGGTCACGCTTGCCGCGTGCATGCGGGTGTAGAAGTCGGGCATGCGCAACATGCCGATCGCGCCGACGATGCAGAAGAACCCGCCGGCGACGAGCAGCGCCCAGCTCAGGGCGTCGATCACGATCGTCATGGTGAAGCGTCCTCACTCGTTCCGGGCTCACCCAGGTCGCCGTAGCGGAAGTACTTCAGCACCGCGATCGTGCCGATGACGTTGAGCAATCCGTAGACGAGCGCGAGGTCGAGGAACTCGGGCCGGCCGTTGAGAAACCCGATCACGGCCAGCAGCAGCATCGCCACGGTGCCGATCGTGTTGGCCGCCTGCGCGCGGTCGAACAGCGTCGGGCCGAGTGCGGCGCGCGTCAGCGCCAGGGCGAGCGTGACGAGCAGCGCGATCGCGGCGGCAGCGAACATCACTTCGTGCCGCCGCCTTCGAAAGCCGTCACACGGCGGTCCATTTCGCTTGCGACACAGCCCTGCGCGCTTTCCCGGGTCAGGCCGTGGACGAGAAACTCGTAGGCGTCGGCCTCGATCGTCAGCGTACCCGGGGTTAACGTGATCGAGTTCGCGTGAACGACGAGGCCGAGGTCGCTGTGCTGGGTCGGGTTGAAGCGCACCAGCGTCGGGCTGATCGGCAGCCGCGGGTCGAGGATGATGCGGCTCACACTCCATGCCGACTTCATGATCTCGACGATCAGCCATGGCCAATAGCTCCAGGCCCGCACGCCGAGCTGCACCGGATGGCCTTCGGCATCGACCACGTCCATGCGGTGCGAGAGCCAGACGACGGCCAACGCGCTGCCCGCGCCGGCGGTGAGCAGGAACGCGGTGAAATAGCCCGACAAGAGCAGCCAGAACAGGTAGAGCGCGGCGAAGAGGCTGGCGGAACGGAACACGGACGTCGGCGCGATGCGCAGCGAGGATTGGAAAAGGCAGAGGGCCGCCCGATTGTAGGAAGAATCAACACGTCGGCGATCCCGATGCGCCGTTCTCGCAGGTTCGGGTTTGCACCCGGTAGGTTTAGTCGCCGAGCTCTATTGAGTCGCAGGCGATTGATGTGAAACTTCGGCGCTCCCATTTGGTCGCAAAGAATTCACCCCGCACATTGGCCCGCATGAAACGACGAACCCTCATGAAGCTCGGCATTGGCGCCGCGGCCATTCTGGCCCTGGCGGGCGGTGGCCTGGCGCTGCTGCGGCCGGGGTGGGTGGATGGACGCCTCTCTTCCGATGCGAACATCGTCATGCGCGCAGTCGCCCGTGCGGTGCTCGCCGGCAACTTGCCGGCCGATGCCGTCGAGCGCGAGGCCGCGCTGCACGGCCACATGAAGCGTCTGGGCGACACGATTGCCGGCTTTCCGGCCGCGACGCAGGACGAACTCTCGCAGTTGCTTGCGCTGCTGGCGTCGGCGCCGGGTCGCACGCTGCTCGCCGGGCTGCATACGGCGTGGGACGAAGCGAGCGTCGAGGCGCTCTCGGCGTCGCTGCAAGAGATGCTCACTTCGTCGCTCGCGCTGCGCCAGCAGGCCTTTCACGCGCTGCGTGATTTGACCAACGCGGCCTACTTCTCAGACAGCAGCACCTGGCCGATGCTCGGCTATCCGGGACCGATGGATATCTAATGCCACGATCTGATTCTGAAGTTTCAATGAAATGAGCCGACTCCCCGACCCCATCCTCGACGGCCTTGCGCGCGGCTGGCGCGTGCATGGCGGGCGCCATGCGGCGCTGCCGACGCAACTGATGTGCGATGTCGCGATCGTTGGCACCGGCGCCGGCGCCGGCATCACGGCCGAGCTGCTGACGCAGGCGGGGCTCGATGTGGTGATGATCGAAGAAGGCCCGCTCAAGTCGAGCCGGGATTTCAATCAACTCGAGAGCGAGGCCTACCCGAGCCTGTACCAGGAAAGCGCGTCACGCAAGACGGCCGACAAGGCGATCAACATCATGCAGGGTCGTTGCGTCGGCGGCTCGACGACCGTGAACTGGACGAGCTCGTTTCGCACGCCGCCGTCGACGCTTCGCTATTGGGCAGAGCACTTCGGTCTTGGTGAGCTGACCGAAGAAGCGATGGCGCCGTGGTTCGCGCAGGCCGAGCGGCGCCTGAGCATCCACCCGTGGCAGATGGCGCCGAACGAGAACAACGACTTGCTGCGCGTCGGCGCGGCCAAGCTCGGCATCGAAACGCGCGTCATACCGCGCAATGTCAAGAACTGCTGGGACCTCGGCTCGTGCGGCCTCGGATGCCCGACAAATGCCAAGCAATCGATGCTGCTCACGACCGTTCCGGCGGCGCTCGACAAGGGCGCGCGGCTCTTGGTGCAGACGCGCGCCGAGCGCTTCGACATCAACGACAAGCGCGTCGTGGCCCTGGAATGCGTCGGCGTGAACACGGACGGTACGGCCACAGCCGGCGCCGGGACACGCATCGTCGCCAAGCACTATGTGGTTGCGGGCGGCGCGATCAATTCGCCGGCCCTGCTGCTGCGCTCTGAAGCGCCCGACCCGCATGGCCTGCTCGGCAAGCGCACCTTCTTGCATCCGGTCTTCATCATGGCGTCAAGCTTCGAGCAGCAGGTCGCGGGCTGGAGCGGCGCGCCGCAGTCGATCTACACCGATCACTTTCTCGACACCGTGCCGATCGACGGCCCGATCGGCTACAAGCTCGAGGTGCCGCCGATCCACCCGATTTTGTTTGTCTCGACGGTGCCCGGTTTCGGTCTGCCGCAATCGAAAGTGCTGGCGGACACACCGCATACCCACGTGCTGCTCGCACTGATGCGCGACGGCTTCAACGAACAATCGGTTGGCGGTAGCGTCGGCCTGCGTTCTGACGGCAGCCCGGTGCTCGACTATCCGCTGAACGATTTCGTGATGGAAGGCGGGCGTCGCGCCTTTCTGAGCATGGCCGAAATCCAGTTCGCCGCCGGCGCGCGCTCGGTGCAGGCGGTGCACGAACTGGCCGGCGCCTGGACGAGCTGGGCGCAGGCGCACGATGCGATCAAGACGCTGCCGATGAAGCCCTACGTCACGCGCGTCGTCAGCGCGCACGTGATGGGCGGCTGCCCGATGGGTAGCGCCGAAGCGAAGGGTGTTGCGCGGCCCGACGGTCAGCATTGGCAGATCGACAACCTGTCGGTGCACGACGGGTCGCTCTTTCCGACCAGCGTCGGCGCCAATCCGCAGCTCTCGATCTACGGCCTCGTGAACAAGCTCGCGACCGGCCTCGCCAAGCGGCTCGCGCAGCGCGACGTGCAGTTGGCCTGAAGTCTCGCTTATCCCTCTCGCTTATCCTTCAGTACGCATCCACACCAAGGAGACTTCTCATGACCATCCCCGGACTGATGATGCAGCAACCGCTGCTGATTTCCTCTTTGCTCGTCCACGCCGAGCGTCACCACGGCGAGCAAGAGATCGTCTCGCGCCGCATTGAAGGCGACATTCATCGCGAGACTTTCCGCGAACTCGCCGCGCGTTCGCGCCGCATGGCCAATGCGCTTGTTGCCCTCGGCGTGAAGACCGGCGACCGCGTCGCGACGATCGCCTGGAACGGCTACCGCCACATGGAACTCTATTACGCCGTCTCGGGGTCGGGCGCCGTACTGCACACGTTGAACCCGCGGCTGCACCCGGACCAGGTTGTCTACATCGCCGATCACGCCGAAGACACCGTGCTGTTCTTCGACCTCACCTTCCTGCCGCTCGTCGAAGCCTTCGCCTCGCGCGTGAAGACGATCAAGAAGTTCGTCGCGATGACCGATCGCGCGCACATGCCCAAGGAGAGCAAGGTTCCCGGCTTGCTGTGCTACGAAGAGCTGCTCGACGCAGCGTCGGCCAAGTACGCCTGGCCGAGCTTCGACGAGAACACCGCCTCGTCGCTGTGTTACACG
>JBDTSN010000318.1:0-4051 GCA_039931145.1 Burkholderiales bacterium
GATCTCGCCGCGCACATAGCGCTCGACTCGCACCCACTGGTCGGCATCGTTGGCGCGGTAGTCGCTTTGTGCACTGATGACGATGGGTTGGGGCAGGAAGGCGGCACGTATCTCCACCCTCGTTTTGCGTGGGCCGCGAGCAGCCCGCTGCCATCGCTCAACCACGGCGCGACGCTTCGGGCTGATGGGGTCGAGCAGATCGGCCGACGCCATGTGCTGCAGGTCGTGCAGAAGGGCCGGGTTTGCGGTGGGCGCTGTCCGCAGCCCCAGAGATCCCTTGATCACGGCAACGTCGAGCGTCATGGAATCGACATCGCTGCCTTCGCCGCGCAGAAAGTCCTCGACATCCTTCGAGAATGCGCGCAACGCGGCCAGCGGCACGCGCTCCGGCGTGATTTCATAGCCCGCCGATTCGTCGTGCAACAGTAGAAAGACTTGCTGCGCTTGCATGCTCCGCATTCTATTGACGGCAGGCTATCCCGCATAGCATCCTGTATGGCGGCCAACCCGGGTTCAGCGCGTCATCGCGGCGCGCCCTTCATTGCCTCGACGATGCGCACCGTCTCGACGCTTACCGTCGTCACGCGCGCGAGCAGATCGATCACCTTCTCCTTGTGATCGGCAAAGCGGTGGGTGTCGAACTTCTCGCGGATCGTCGGGTCCTTGGGCTTCTTTTCCTTGTACTGTTCGAGCACCCATTCGATCGCACAGCGGTTACCGAGCTGGTACGCCCAGGCCTCGGGCGGCACGCCGGCGAGCGTCGTTTCGCTGTCGAGCGTGATGACGCCGGCCGCCTTGTCAGCCTTCAGCGCGGGCTTGGGCGACAGGCCTGCGGAGCGCGCCTTCGCGTCCGGCACGTCAGTGCGCTTGAGCGGGAAGGCATCGATGCTCTCGTAGCCGATGTGCAGCGTCATCAGCTTTTCGCCCCAGTCGGCCCATTGCCAGAAAGCGGCTTCGCCATCGCCGTAGAGCGGGATACGCGGGAACTCGCGCTTCAGGTTCTGCGCGTACTTCTCACGGTACAGCGGGTCGTGCAGCACCGCGTAGACGTAGTGGAAGATCGATTCCTTAGTGATCGGCTGCGCCTTCTTGCGGCGGCCGGGTTGGTAGTACTTGCGGAATTCGGCGAGCGACCAGTCGGTGATGTTGTCGATACCGTCGCCGGACTCAGCGTATCGACGCAAGCCGTATATTTGCGTGTCACCCATAAAGTGCCAGTCGCAAATGCACCCGCTGGCAAGGACGCGGAAGGTTGCCGATACGCCTGGTGCCGATATCGCAATGCACTCGTTCTGCAAACCTAGCGCGGGTCCGAACAACTGGAAGTGGCTACCCGTCAATCGATCCGAGAAGGTAGCTTCGCCGTAATAGGCAACCGCAACGAACGGTCGGTAGTGCGCGCGCGCCACGACGGAGCATGTCGCTGAAGGGGCAGCAGCACGTACAACATTGTTCAGCAAGGCTTCGCTCCACTTCAGGCGCTTGCTGAGCAGTTCCCGATCGATGTCTGCAACCTTCGTGCCGCGAAGCCTCTTATGTTCGCGATTGAACTCATCGACGGCAAACGACATTCGTTCCAATACGGCTGCAGGCCCGAAGCCATAGACCCATTCGTCCCTCGCGGTGTTGACACCATTCGTCGCCATGGCGAAGACCGAACGCGCCTTGCCAGAACGATCGCTGAGCGGCATCAGATCATCGAAGTCATTGCTCGTCAGATTCAGCCAGTTCGCCTTTTTATCCGGGCGGATGTCTACGAACGCATGTTCCCGCAGCCGCTTTGCGACAAGGAACTCGCGTTTCTCGTCGGCCTTTGCATAGTCCCGCACACTCGCATAGAAGATTCGGCAGCCGTGTTCACCCTCCCTCTTTACGCAGAACCAGACAGCAACACCGACCCGAATCTGGTCATCAAACACGTTGCCGCCTTCTTGTCTGCGGCGCTCGCCGCTCGTCCGCGCATTCCCCTTCAGATCGACGATTCGAATTTCGTTGAACTCCTTCGACAGCACTTTGCGAAACCCGTCAAAGGTTCGCGCGTCGATGAATGAGCTGTTGCTTACGAACGCAATGACCCCGTCGCCCGCGAGCCGGTTGCTCGCCCAGCGGAAGAAGCGCGCGTACATGTCGTAAAGCTTGGTCTTCTGCGCCGTGCTTTCGGCGATGTAGGTCCGCTTGATCTCCGCGTCGATGGACGGGTACTCGCGGTTCTTGTTGTTGTCGTTCTCATTCGCCTGGTTTGCGTTGTACGGCGGGTTGCCGATGACGACGCTGATCCGACGCCCATTCTGGCGTTTGATGCGCGCCACGTTCTCTTCGCTGACGCTGCCGAACAGCTCGGCCGTCTGCCCATGCGCGGCGGTGTGCAGACCCACGTTGTCGAGCGTGTCGACGAAGCACAGGTTGCCGAACTCCTCGTACTCGCCGGTGATCGCAGCGTAGGTCGCCTCGATGTTCAGATTCGCGACGTAGTAGGGCAGGATCGCGACCTCGTTGGCGTGCAGTTCTTCTCGGTACTTGTGTCTGAGTTTGGCGGGCTGGCCGCGGAAGTGCTCGAGCAGTTCACAGATGAAGGTGCCGGTGCCTGTCGCCGGATCGAGAATCTCGACGTTCTTGTCGATCAGGTTGCGCTCGAAGTGCTTCTCGCACAGCCAGTCGGCGCCTTCGATCATGAAGCGCACGATCTCGCCCGGCGTATAGACGACGCCCAGCCGGTCTGCTGCCTTCGCGTTGTAGACCTTGTAGAAGTTCTCGTAGATCACCTTCAGGAAGGTCTGTTTCTCGTGGTGGTTGGCGATCTGCGCGGCGGCGCTCTTGATCGCGGCGTAATAGGCATCGAGCCCGCGCAGCGTCTGGTACTTGGTGTTGCCGGTGAAGAAGGTCGCTTCCAGTTCGTAGAGCTCGCGCGCGACATTGTTCTTGCGATGGAAGTCGCCCTGGCCAAATACCTGGGCGAAGATTTCCTCGGTCAGGATGTGCTGAATCAGCATCTCGCGCACATCGGCCGCACCGAGCGACGGGTTGATCGCCTCCTGCGCGTGTTCGAGGAACTTCTGCGACGCCTTGCGAAACGCAGCGTTGCCTTGGTGCTGGGCCTCGATCATGTCGCGCAGTGCCTGCAGCACCGCCGGCAGATCGGCTTTGAACTGCGCGACCGCCTTGCGAAAGTCGGCAATCTCGGCACGTTCGAAGGCGAAGAAGAGTTTGAGGAGCTTTTCGAGCGCCTTCACATCATCCACCGCACAGCGCATCACCTCCTCGCGATGCTGGATCAGCACTGCCTGCGTGCTGTCTTCGAAGATGATGTTGTCCTGCGGGTAGCCGCGCTTGAATTTGAATTCGATCTCGGCGTCGAGGTCGTCCTTCGCGTCTTTCGCCTCCCAGTAGCCGAAGGGCACGCGCAGTTCGTGCACCAGCGCGCCGTCGACCGTACGGATGTCCTTCGTTGCGGTGTCCAGGCGGTATTCGGGGATGAAGATCAGCGCGTGCTGTTTGCCCCAGTCCTTGAGCAAATCCTTGAACGCTTCGCGCAGCACCGACTCGCGGTGTGTGCCGCCGATCTTCTTCAGGCGGTCGAGTTGAGCAAGGTACTGACCAATGAAGACCTGGCTCATGCTGAAGTCGGTTCGCGGTGGCGCGGCCCGGGCGAGCAAATCACTAGAGCACCACCTTGACCATCGGATGTGACGACAGCGTGCGATAGAGCTCGTCGAGCTGCTCGCGGCTCGTCGCCGTGACGGTCAGGGTGATACCGAGGTACTTGCTGGTGCTGCTCGCCCGCAGTTCAACGGTTGCGGCGTCGAAAGCCGGGTCGAAGCGGCGTGCGACGCTCGTCATCGCTTCGACGAAGCCGTCCACGTTCAGGCCCATGACCTTGATCGGGAACGCGCACGGGTATTCGATCAGCGATGGCTCGGGCTTGTCCGCGTCGGCCACGAGCGACTTCAGATCGACTGTGCGGCCTTGGCGCGTTGATACGCCTGATGCAGCCTGGCATACACCGGCCCGGGCTTGCCGCGCAGCGCGCCGTGGCCGACGCCTTCGCCGTCGA